>DRKF01000314.1 GCA_011051915.1 Acidimicrobiales bacterium
GCAGATCGAGAAGGTGGTGCGGAGGACCACGGGCAAGTTCGTGGCTGACCGCACCGGACGCCGCCCCGCCATCCTGGCCCAGGTCCACTTCACCCGCTGAGCGGTCGGCGCCCGGTCCGGGCGTGGCCCTCGCGGGGGCTCCGGGAGCGGTACCTTGGGCATCCATGGCGACCACGCGCCGTACCAGGGCGACCACCAGACGTAGCTCAGGGGCCCGGAAACGGTCCCGTTCCGCTACCTCGCGGTCGCGCGCCTCCACTCGGGGGAGAGCCTCGACCCGAAGGGGTTCGACGACGTCGCGCCGCAAGGCCCCGGCCCGGCGCCGTCCGTCGTCGCGGGCCGCTCGGCGCCCGGTCCGACGCCGCCCGTCCCGCAAGGGTCCCTCATCGGTCGCCCGCCTGGCCGAGAGACGCCACGATCTGGCCGTACTGACCCTGTTCGGTCTGGCTCTGTTGAGCATCCTCGGGCTCTTCGGCGACATGGCCGGACCGGTGGGTCGAGGCCTGGCCCTCGGTATCGGAACGGTGGTGGGGGTGTTCCGCTACGCCGTTCCGGCGGTGTTCGGGTGGTGGGCGATCTCGCTGATGGCCGGGGACCGTACCGACCTCGGATGGCGGGTGGGCTTCGGCTCGGGCGTCCTGTTCGCTGTGGGCACCGGCTTCGCCCATCTGATCTGGGGACCCGACCGCTTCAGCGCTCCCGCGGCCGAGCTGACCAGGGGCGGGGGAATCGTGGGGGCCGCCATCGCCGAGGGTCTGGAGACCTTCCTGGCGGTTCCGGGAACGTGGGTGGTCCTGATCCTGATCGGCCTCTTCGGCCTGCTGGTGCTGTTCGACCTGCCCCTGACCCTGGTGGCCGAGGTGGTGGGCGACGGGCTGCGCCGGATCGGCGACACCCTGGCCGGATTCGTGGAGAACTTCGGTCATGGTCCCGAGGCCGAGGACGAGGAAGGGGCGGCCGAGCCCGAGATCGACCTGACCGTCGGGGATGAGGGGGCCGTGGTGGTGGCTGGGGAGGAGGCCGGCGGCGACGAGTCGGGGGAAGGACCGGACACCCCCGAGCCCGAGGCCCCCGCCCGACCCCGGGTGAAGGTACCCGAGGGGCCGGTCGCCGCCGGGGAGCAGCTGGCGATCGATCTCGATGCCGGTCGCATCCGCGGACCCTGGCAGCTGCCACCCATGGGACTGCTGCAGCGCAGCGGAGCCCAGACCGTCGACGAGCGACTCGTGCACTCGGGGGGCAGGGCTCTCGAGCAGGCTCTGGCCAACCACGGGGTGGAGACCAAGGTCATCGGCATGACCGTGGGCCCTACGGTCACCCGCTACGAACTCGAACTGGGGCCCGGGGTCAAGGTGGCCCGGGTCACCAGCCTGAACCGCGACATCGCCTACGCCATGGCCTCGTCGGACGTCAGGATTCTGGCCCCGATTCCCGGGCGATCGGCCATCGGCGTGGAGGTTCCGAACTCCCAGCGCCATCTGGTCGCCCTCGGTGACATTCTCACCAGTGCCAACGCCTCGGAGGCGGAGCACCCCCTGGAGGTGGCTCTGGGCCAGGACATCTCGGGCCGCCCGGTCATGGTCAACATCGCCACCATGCCCCATGTGCTCATTGCCGGGGCGACGGGAGCGGGGAAGTCGTCGTGCATCAACGCCATCATCACCTCGCTGCTGATGAGGGCCACCCCCGACCAGGTGAGGATGATCCTGGTGGATCCCAAGCGGGTCGAGCTGAACCAGTACGACCGCCTGCCCCACCTGCTCACCCAGGTGGTGACCAATCCCAAGAAGGCGGCCAACGCCCTGGCCTGGGCGGTCAAGGAGATGGAGCGGCGCTACGACCTGCTGTCCCGCGTCGGGGTCAGGGACATAACCGGCTACAACGAGGCCTTCGACCGGGGGGAGCTCGAGGCGGCGCCGGGTGAGGACATCACCTACACCCGGATGCCCTTCATCGTGATCGTGGTCGACGAGCTGAGCGACCTGATGATGGTCGCCGCCCGGGACGTCGAGGAGTCCATCACCCGGCTGGCCCAGATGGCCCGGGCGGTCGGTATCCATCTGATCATCGCCACCCAGCGGCCCAGCGTGAACGTCATCACCGGAGTCATCAAGGCCAACATTCCCTCCCGCATGGCCTTCGCCGTGACCTCCCAGACCGACAGCCGGGTCATCCTCGACCAGCCCGGAGCCGACCGTCTCATCGGTCAGGGCGACATGCTGCTGCTGCCGGCCAACTCCAGTGTCCCCCAGCGGATCCAGGGATGCTGGGTGACGGAGGCCGAGGTCTCCAAGATCGTGGCGGCCTGGCGCCGCCAGGCGCCTCAGGTCTCCTACGTGGAGGGGGTCGAGGGCGAGGACAAGGAGTCGGCGGCGTCCGCACTGCCGGGGGGTACAACCGGAGACGAGGGCGACGACGATCTTCTCCTCAAGGCGATGCGACTGGTGGTGGAGAACCAGATCGGCTCCACCTCTATGCTGCAGAGGAAGTTGAAGGTCGGCTTCGCCCGGGCCGGACGGTTGATGGATCTCCTCGAGCAGCGGGGTGTTGTCGGTCCCTCGGTGGGATCCAAGGCCAGGGACGTTCTCATGACGCCCGAGGAGCTGGCCGCGGCGGTTCCGGCTCCGGTCGAGTAGACGACTCCCGGAGGGCATCGATGGTTCTGTCGTTGATTCTCGTTGCCGCCGGGGTGGTCCTGCTGGCCCGGGCGGCCGACGAGTTCGTCGAGGGTGCGGTGCGTCTGGCCCGCCACTTCGATGTCTCGCGGGTGGTGATCGGGGCGGTGATAGTCGGCTTCGGGACCAGTGCCCCCGAGATGCTGGTGAGTTCGTTCGCCGCGGTGCGAGGTCGGGTCGATGTGGGTGTGGGGAACATCGTCGGATCCAACATCGCCAACCTGACCCTGGTGTTGGGAGCGGCGGCCCTCTTCGCACCGGTGATGGTGGGTCGCCCCACGCTGAGGCGGGAGGGGCCCATGTCGGTGATCGCCGTACTGGCATTCGGTTGGGCGGTCCAGGGAGGGGTCTCCGCGGTCGAGGGGGTACTGCTGATGGTGGGGCTGGGGGTGGCGCTGTTCATCTCCATCGCCGGTGCCCGTCACGGGGTGGAACTCGACGAGCGCACCTACTCGGTGCCCCGCGAGGTGGTGAGGACGGTGGTGGGCCTGCTCCTGACGGTGCTCGGCGCCCAGTTGTTGATCGAGGGGGCGCTGGATCTGGCCGATCGGGCCGGTATCGCCGAGGGATTCGTGGGACTCACCCTGGTGGCGGTGGGTACGTCACTACCCGAGATGGTGACCTCGGTTATCGCCTCGCGCCGGGGGGAGACCGGCCTCATCATCGGGAACCTGTTGGGGAGCAACATCTTCAACAGCTTCGCGGTGGGTGGGCTGGTGGGCCTGTTGGGTCCGGGCACGCTGACCGACCAGGCGATGGCC
>DRKF01000315.1 GCA_011051915.1 Acidimicrobiales bacterium
ACCGGCGACCGTTGGCGTCTCGACGGGGATGACGCCACGGACCCCGCCCGGGTGGAGAACTTCCACGTCCAGACCCTGGTGCGGGCCACCATGGGCGACCGTGTCGGCACCGGGATCCTCGAGCAACTCGTTCTGGGCCCCCACGAACCCTCCGGGTTCACCGGCATCACCGATCTGGCCGGGAGCTGAGAGGCCACGCCCGTGTGGGGCGGACCGTCCGAGCGCGAGCAGGCAGGACGTCGCCACCCGCCGGTGGGAGGCCGTGTCACGCGGACCGTCCGAGCGCGAGCAGGCAGCGGCGATCCCCCGCTCCCGGTGAGGAGCGGGCCCCTCTCAGATCATCGGGCCCCGGCGACTGTTGACCACCCCGGTGTCGAAACCCGCCAGGTGCAGTCCACCGCAGAACCGGGCGTGTTCGATCTTCAGGCAGCGGTCCATGACCACGTCCATCCCGGCGTCGAGAGCGATACGGGCAGCCTCGACCGACCAGAGTCCGAGCTGGATCCACAGGCTCCGGGCACCGATCTCGACCGCCTCGCGGGCCACTTCGGGGAGATCCTCGTTGCGGCGGAAGACGTCGACCAGGTCGGGCACGACGGGTAGGTCGGCCAGCGAGTCGTAGCAGGGCTGTCCCAGGATCTCCTCGGCCCTGGGATTGACGAAGTAGACGTCGAAGTCGGCGCTGGAGCTGAGCAGGTAGGTGGCCACGAAGTTGGATGGTCGGGCCGCCTTGGCGGAGACCCCGACCATGGCGATGCTCCGGGTGCGCCTGAGCAGCTCGACCCGCTCCCGGGCGCTCGGAGGTGTCCAGCCTTCGACCGGCTCGTGTACCGCGCTCATCAATCCTCCATCCGGTCCAGGGCCCTGTCGAGGTCCCAGATGATGTCCTCCACGTCCTCCAACCCCACCGACAACCGAATCAGGTCGGGTCCCACACCGGCGGCCTCGAGCGCCTCGTCGGAGAGCTGCTGATGGGTGGTCGAGGCCGGATGGATCACCAGGGTGCGGGCGTCACCGATGTTCGCCAGGTGGCTGATCATCTCGAGGCCCTCGATGAAGCGGGCCCCCGCCGCCCGACCCCCGACCAGACCGAAGGCGAATACCGCCCCGGGTCCCTTGGGCAGGTACCTGAGAGCCAGATCGTGATGGGGAGAGGACTCCAGGCCGGCGTACTTGACCCACGCCACCTTGGGATGGGCCTCGAGGTGGCGGGCGACGGCCAGGGCGTTCTCGACGTGGCGGTCCATTCTCAGGGGCAGGGTCTCCACACCCTGCAACAGGAGGAACGAGTTGAACGGGGAGATGCAGGCCCCGATGTCCCGTAGCTGCTCCACCCGGAGCTTGGTGCAGAAGGCGTACTCCCCGAAGTTCTCCCAGAAGCGCAGGCCGCCGTAGCTGGGCACCGGTTCGGTCATGTGGGGGAAACGACCCTGGGACCAGTCGAAGCGGCCCGACTCCACGATCACCCCTCCGATCGACGTTCCGTGGCCGCCGATGAACTTGGTGGCCGAGTGCAGCACTATGTCGGCTCCGAACTCGATGGGTCGGCACAGATAGGGCGTGGCGAACGTGGAGTCGACCACCAGGGGAAGACCGTGGGCGTGGGCCACCTCGGCCAGGGCCTCGAGGTCGGCCACCGCTCCCGAGGGATTGGCGATCATCTCCGTGTAGAGCATCCGGGTCCGGTCGTCGATGGCGGCGGCGAAGGCCTCCGGATCGGTTCCGTCGACGAATCGTGGTTCGACACCGAAGCGGCGCAGGCTCACGTCGAACAGGGTGTGGGTACCGCCGTACAACCCGGTGGCCGTGACGATGTTGTCCCCCGTGGCGGTGAGGGCCGCGGCGGTGAGGAACTCCGCGGCCTGGCCCGAGGCCGTGGCCACGGCGCCTATCCCGCCCTCGAGGCTGGCGATGCGTTCTTCCAGCGCCGCGGTGGTCGGATTGGATATGCGGGTGTAGATCGTCCCGTACTTCTGCAGGGCGAACAGATCGGCGGCGTCGGCGGTGTCCTCGAATACGAAGCTCGTCGACTGGTAGATCGGTACCGCCCGGGCCCCGGTGGTGGGATCGGGTCGGGCCCCGGCGTGCAGGGCCCTGGTCTGGAATCCGAATTCGCGGTCAGCCATCTCCCCAAGCCTAGGATGTTTGCTGTCCCGGGCCGACCGTGTCGCCGCCACGAGTTCGCGACACCTTCGGAATCGCTCATTCGTGGATGGCGCAACTCCCTCGGTCGGCGGAGCCTCCCTCGTCACGGGTGCTCACATGCAGTGGAGATCCGCCGATGGATCTGCATCGCCACCGCCTCACCAGTGCTTGAATCGGAGTACCCATGAGTGTCGACATCAACGACCTCGTCCAGGAACTGTCAGCCCTTCCCGAACAGGGCTCGGCCTCCATGCGACTGCTGGCAGTCCTCAACGATCCCGAGGCGGAGTCCCGTGACATCGCGGCGATCATCGAGGCCGATCCGTCCATGACCGCCAGGCTGCTGACCCTGGCCAACTCGGCCTTCTTCGCGGTGCGCACTCCTGCCGCCAACGCCTGGTCGGCCCTGATGGTGGTCGGCTTCAACGTCGTACGGACCCTCGTGACCAGCGGAGCTCTCGGCCTCAAGAGCGGCAGCACCGACATGCCCGAGGGCTATTTCGACCACGCCCTGGCGTCGGCCGCGGGGGCCAGCGCCGTGGCCCGCGATCAGGGAGTGAGGGCCAGTGACGCCTTCAGTGCCGCTCTCCTCCACGACATCGGCGGCGCCCTGCTGTTCCGAAACGCTCGTACCCGCTGGTTGCAGGCCTCGGTCGACATCGACGGTCACCTCCAGCTCGACCCCGACAAGGAGAGAGCCGCGTTCGGCGCCACCCACGACCAGTTGGGTTCTGCGGTCCTCGAGCACCTCCACTTCCCTGGACACATCGTGGATGTGGTGCGCGAGCACCAGCATCACCCCGATGACATAGGCGGGCAGCTGACCAGGATCGTGGTGGCCGGAGTGTGTCTGGCCGAACAGGTGGGCCACCGATCGACTACTGCACCCATCTCCGATCCCGAGGCCGTGATGGGGGCCCTCGGGTACGAGGACCCCGCGCCTGAACATCTCGTCGTCTCACTGGCGGCCGAGATCGACAGCCTGCGGGCGGTGCTCCGTTAGACGGAGTGCATTCCGTGAGGCCCGCCTCACCCTCCTCCCGGGGTCCGGCCGATTACACCGTCGAGACCTCGCCGGGCGCACATCCCGGACTGGAGTCCCTATCGGGGTCGCCCACGCCCGAGCTCCTCGACGCCGTGACCAGACTTCTCGACTCCCGCCTGGCCGATGGCGGTGTGGCCGTCTTCCTCGGGGACCCCGGGGAGAACCACCTGGAGGTCGCCACCGCGGCCGGTCTACCCGCCTGGCTGTTCAACCTGGCCCTCCCCGCCGACCCCACCAGCAACCCCGTTGCCTGGTCGGTTCACCACGACCTGGTCTGGCCCGACGACGGGGGCCTCGTGGAGCCTCCCTCGGCCGGGGGATTGATCGGCGGCCTGGCCCAGCCCCTGCGCATCGTCATCCCTCTCTCGGCCTCGAGCCACCGCCGCCCCCACGGGGCTCTGGTGGCGTTCTCGGAGGGCCCTGTCGACGCCGGACTGTTCGCCGCCGCCGGCCGGATGCTCGGGCTGGCCCTCGACGCCGAGGCCCGAACCGATCGACCCCCGAGCACCGTGGAGGAGGTCGAGGGCGTCACCGATGCCGGTGGTCTGGTGGATCTGCTGTCCTCCTCGACCGGTCCCATGGGAGTACTCCGGGTGGAGATCTGCCCCGGTCCCTTCCGTCCCTCCGGTTCGACCGTTCCCGAGACGGACCTGGCCGTCATCGCCGAGTCGATCCGATCGGTGGTTCGTCCCGCCGATGTGGTCGCCCACCTGGGCCGGGGGGAGTTCGTGGTCGTGGTGCGAACCGAGGAGGTGCCCCAGGCGGAGGAGACCCTGAACCGTCTGGCAGAACGCCTGGCGTTCCTGGCCGAGGACAGCGCCTCGTGTCCGGTGTCCCAGGGTTCGGTCTCCGCCACCATCACGACTGCGGCCGGACCCACCGGTAGTTCGGTGCGCGACCTGATCGAAGCGGCCCGCAACGGCGGCGACCGGGAGATCTCCCTCCACTCGTCGGGGTCGACCGCGGTAGGTGTCCGAGCAGGTTCGTCGGTCACGGGCGACGGCGATGTTCCGGACCGGCGTCGCCTGCTCGAGGCCCTGGACCGCGAGGAGATCGCCCCCTTCTACCAACCGCAGTTCGATCTCCACACCATGGCCACCACCGGTGTGGAGGCCCTGGCCCGCTGGCGGACGACCACCGGTGAGGTGATCTCGCCCGCCTGCTTCATCGGCCCGATGGAGGAGGAAGGTCTGATGCCCCGGCTCACGGCCCTGATGCTGCGACGGGCCATCTCCGACGCCGTCGAGTGGCGGGACGCCGGTCTGCTGCCGCCGGGCTTCAAGGTGTCGGTGAACATCTCCATGAGCGATCTGGCCGACGACCTGCTGCCTCCCCTGCTCACCGCGATGCTCGAGCAGTACGGCCTGGAACCCTCCACCCTGGCCCTGGAGATCACCGAGACCGAGGCCATGGCCGACGTCCATCAGGCCATCGGGATGATGAAAGAGCTCAAGGCGGTGGGTGTCGGGCTGGCCATCGACGACTTCGGGACCGGCTACTCCTCACTGGAGTACCTGTCGCGGCTGCCCGTGGACCTGGTGAAGATCGACCGCAGCTTCGTTCAACGGATCGCCTCCAGCCGCGGGGACGAGGCGATCGTCGCCGCGGTGGTGGACGTGGCGGCCGCCGTGGGTGTCGGGACCCTGGCCGAGGGAGTCGAGACCGAGTCCGAACTGAGACAGCTCCGCGGCCTGGGTGTCCAGCAGGGACAGGGATTCCTGGTGTCCCCCGCCATACCGGCGGAGGAGCTGGGGGAGCGGCTGGCGGCCGAGAGAACGGCAGGGAGCTGAGGGAACGGCTCGCGGCCGAGAGAACGGCGGGGAGCTGAGGGAGCGGCTGGCGGCCGAGAGAACGGCAGGGAGCTGAGCGAACGGCCGGCGGCGGAGTCACCGGCCGGTGGGTCACGGACCCGCCCGGCTGCTAGCGGCGGGCGGCTATGAACAGGCG
>DRKF01000316.1 GCA_011051915.1 Acidimicrobiales bacterium
GGCCACACGGGCGTGGGAGAATGGCAGCCATGACAGCGAACATCGGCAGCTATCTCACCAAGAGGGCCTTCCTCAATCCCAACGTGGAGGCCCTCTACGACGTGGCCTCCGGCGACAGGTTCACCTACGCCGAGTTGAACGCCATGACCAACCGCACCGCCAACGCCCTCACCGACCTGGGCGTGATCAAGGGGGAGAAGGTCGGGCTGCTGCTGATGAACGGCAAGGAGTTCGAGGAGACCTTCTTCGCCGTGGCCAAGCTCGGTGCTGTGGTCGTGCCCCTCAACTGGCGCCTGGTGGCCGAGGAACTGGCCTTCATCCTGACCGATTCCGACACCACCACCCTGGTGTTCGGCACCGAGTTCATCTCCACGGTGGAGGAACTCCACGGTTCCGGATCCACCCCGGTCCGCAACTGGGTCCACGTCGGTGATCCCTCGGCCCGACCGGAGTTCGCCGTCCAGTACGAGGAGATCCAGAGCTCCGCCCCCGACACCGAGCCCGAGGTGGAGATCTCACCCGACGACCTGCTCTACACCATGTACACCTCGGGCACGACGGGGTTGCCCAAGGGGGTGATGCACACCCACCACACCGCCATGTGGGGCATCCTCACCGTCGACGCCACCGCCGACCAGCACTTCGGTGACCGCTACCTGGTGGCCCTGCCTCTGTTCCACGTCGGGGCCCTCACCCCGGCGGTGGCCGCCGTCTTCGCCGGCATCACCCAGGTGGTGATGAGGGAGTTCGACCCGGTCAAGGTCTGGAAGCTCATCGACGAGGAGAAGATCACCACCGGGCTGCTGGTCCCGGCGATGCTCCAGTTCATGCTGCAGTTCCGCGAGGCCGCGGGCGACGTCGACTTCAGCACCGTCCGGTGGTTCATGTCGGGAGCCTCACCGGTACCCAAGAGCCTCATCGAGGCCTACGCCGAGATCGGGATCGAGATCCACCAGGTCTACGGTCTCACCGAGACCTGCGGTCCGGCCTGCCTGATCAGCCCCGACGAGGCCATCGCCCGGGCCGGGTCCACCGGGAAGGAGTTCTTCTTCACCGAGGTCAAGATCGTCCGGCCCGACGGCTCGGTCTGCGCCCCCGACGAACCCGGTGAGGTGCTGGTCAGGGGCGAACACATCATGACCGGCTACCTGAACCGGCCCGAGGCGACCGCCGAGGCGATTATCGACGGTTGGCTGCACACGGGGGATCTGGCCGTGATGGACGCCGACGGGTACGTGTACATCCAGGACCGGATCAAGGACATGATCATCTCCGGCGGGGAGAACGTCTATCCCGCCGAGATCGAGAACGTGATCCTCCAGCACGAGGGTGTCGCCGACTGCGCCGTGATCGGTGTGCCCTCCGCCAAGTGGGGGGAGTCCCCCTGCGCGGTGGTCGTGCGAGCCGACCCCGACCTCGACGAGGCCACGGTGCTGGCCCACTGCGACGGTCGCCTGGCCCGGTTCAAGCTGCCCCGGGTCGCGGTGTTCGTCGAGGAGATCCCCCGCAATCCCTCGGGCAAGGCGTTGAAGAGGATCCTGAGGGAGCAGTTCGCCGACCTATCGGTGCAGTAGTGGTCCCACCGGGGCGACCGGTCCGGGTCTGACCCGGCTGACCGGCTGACCGGCTGACCGGCTGGCCGGCTGGCCGGCTGACCCGTCCGGCCCTCAGGCCCGTGGGGAACAGCGCCGGATCGGTGTCAGCGCTGCCGGTCCCGCTCGGCCAGCTGGTTCATCAGCGGGGTGGGGTTCACGGCCCGACCCCCACCGGGATGGACCTCGAAGTGGACGTGAGGCGGGGTTCCGACCGCATTGCCCGACGTACCCACGTAGCCCAGTACCGTCCCCGCCTCCACGAACTGTCCGGGGGTGATGTCGGCGAACCCCGAGAGGTGGGCGTAGTAGTACTCCGTGCCCGACTCCCCGATCAGCCACACCCGGTTGCCGCCGAGGTTGATCGTTCCGACCCGACCCACCACTCCCCTCTCGACGGCCACCAGCGGTGTGTCCCGTTCGGCGAAAATGTCCACCCCCTGGTGGCGGTGGGCGTAGCGGGTCCCGAACATGCGAGGGGCCAGGAAGGTGTCGACGAAGTTGTACTCGCCGTCCACGGGAAAGAGGAGGTCGTCGGGCAGGGCCTCGACCTCCCGGAGGGCCAGGTCGGCGGCCAGCACCTTCTCCCGGAGGTCGATCCGATCGGTGTACAGCGGGGCCAGCGACTCGGATTCCTGCCTGAGGGCCTGCCCCCGGGCCCTCAGTTCCGCCAGCTCGGATGATCCTCCCTCTCCCCCCGAGGGAAGTCCGATGTAGGCATCGAGTACCGCCGCCCGGCGGGTGGCCAGCAGAATCTCGGAGAGCACCACCCGGCTCACCGCGACGATGGGGTCGTCTCCGTTGAGTTCACCGTCGACCACCGTCACCGGACCCCGTGTGTAGAGCGTGATCAGGTCGCCGGTGAACGCGTCGCCGGCGGAACGGGCCGCATCGATTCGCTGTCCCATGTCGAGTTGGGCGACATCCAGTTCGTGTCCCTCACGTCGGAGCCGGTCGAGAGTGCCCCGCAGTTGTTCCGACACCGCCTCGAGAGCCTGCTGGTTGCCGTCCCGGTTTCCCCGTGCCAGGTCCACCCGTGCCCGGGCCAGCTCGCGGACCCGACTCCGGATCTCCACAGCGGCGCGGGTGCCCTCGTCGAGGGCGGAGGAGAGCACGGTCCCATCGACAGGCGGAGGGTCATTCCCGGGGATCTCCACGGTGTCGGTCCCGTCGCCGTTTCCGACCCCGGGCACGTCGGTCCCGTCACCGGTCTCCTCCAGCGGCACCGCAGTCCCGTCGCCGTTTCCGACCCCGGGCACGTCGGTCCCGTCACCGGTCTCCGCGGCGGGCGTGGCGAAGGTCGTCACGGCTTCCGCGGGCCGCAACGGGGGAGGCGCGGATCGACCCGGCAGCACGGTCAGGAGAACCGTCACCGCCGCGACCGGCAGGGAAATGGTGGCCACAACCTAGGAGACGACCGCCCCGCAGGCGGGTTTAGCCCCGACGACCCGATCGATCTGTGAGATCCAAGGACGCCCCCGCACACCCACACGCTCACAAAAGGAGGAACACCCCGCCATCTGTGAGATCCAGGGGCGCCCACAGCGACCCCCGCGCTCAGAAAAGGGGCTACACCCCGCCATCTGTGAGATCCAGGGGCGCCCACAGCGACCCCCGCACTCAGAAAAGGGGCAACGCCCCGCCATCTGTGAGA
>DRKF01000317.1 GCA_011051915.1 Acidimicrobiales bacterium
CCGCCATCGTCGAGTACGACCGGTTCTCCGAGGACCGCCGGGCCATAGCGGAGGGCATCGCCGAGCGCAGCGGGGCCTGTCTCATTCCCCCATTCGACCATCCCGAGGTCATCGCCGGGCAGGGCACCTGCGGTCTCGAACTGGCTGAGCAGGTTCCTGATCTGGACACCGTCCTCGTGTGTGTGGGAGGGGGCGGGTTGATGGCCGGGTGCGCCACGGCTCTGACCTCACTCCAGCCCGGAGTCGAGGTGAGGGGAGTGGAGCCGTCGGCTGCCGATGACACCTACCGCTCGTTCGCCGCCGGTCACCCCGTCGAGATCCCTCAACCCGACACCATCGCCGACGGCCTCGCCCCCCGCAGGCCGGGGGACATGACCTTCGAGATGAACCGCCGACTGGTATCGGGCATCGACCTGGTGGAGGAGCACGAGATGGCGGCGGCGATGAGGTTCCTGTTCGAGAGACTGAAGCTGGTGGTCGAGCCCAGTGGCGCCGCCGCCCTGGCCGCGGTCATGTCGGGCCGGGTGCCGGTGGAGGGGCGCCGGGTCGGGGTCACCCTGACCGGAGGCAACATCGACACCGGCCGTTTCGCCGAGATCCTCTCCCGGTACCACGATGGCCACTGAAGCCCCACCGAGCATCCACCGGTACCACGATGGCCACTGAACCCGACCTGCAGATATCCCCCGGACTGTACGTCCCGGGGCGTTGCCTCCAGTGGCGATTCGGACCCAGCGGGGGCCCGGGCGGCCAGCACGCCAACCGGGCCCACACCCGAGCCGAGCTGACCCTCGACCTGGCCGGCTGCGATGGACTCGACGATTCGATCCGGGCCCGGCTGGTGGAGAAGCTGGGGCCGACCGTGACCGTCACCGCTGACGAGGAACGTTCCCAACTCCGCAACCGGGGCCGGGCCCGTGAACGACTCGCCGCCCGGCTCGCCGCGGCCCTGGTTCGTCAGAGACCCCGACGCCCGACCAGGCCCACCCGCGGGTCCCAGCGCCGTCGGGTCGAGGCCAAGAAGAGGAGATCCCAGATCAAGAAGGGTCGGGGTCGCCCCGGCCTCGAGGACTGACGCACCCGAGACACTCCCCACCGGGTCACCCCTGCTCGAACAACCCGAACCGGTCGACAGCCTCACCCCTGCTCGAACAACCCGAACCGGTCGACAGCCTCACCCCTGCTCGAACAACCTCAACCTCTCCACGTCGGTGACCCGGCGATCGTGCTCGGATATCTCCCAGCGGGCGGCGTGGATGTAGTGGTCGACCACGTCGTCGCCGAGTGCCGCCCTCATGGCCGCCGAGGCGTCGAGTTCCGCCACCGCATCCCTCAGATTCGACGGGACCTCGGGGACCTCGTCGGTGTCGGCCTCGTAGATGTTCCCCCCGACCGGCGGTCCGGGATCCAGCCCTTCGTCGATCCCGTGGAGACCGGCGGCGACGGTCGCCGCGAACACCATGTAGGGATTCACGTCGGCCCCGGGGATGCGGCACTCGATTCGGCGGCCCGATCCGGTTCCCACCGCTCTGAACCCGGCGGTGCGATTGTCCTCACTCCAGGCCAGTCTCGTGGGAGCGAAGGTTCCCGACACGAATCTCTTGTACGAGTTCACGTTGGGGGCGAAGAACAGCGTCGAGGCCGGGGCCAGCGACAGCAGGCCGGCCACCCATCCCCGGAACTCCGGTGTGTCCTCGCCCCCGGGGGGACGGGCGAACAGGGCCCGGTCGCCGTCGGCCCACAGCGACGAGTGGACGTGGCAACTGCTGCCGGCCAGCTCGGTGTCGAACTTGGCCATGAAGGTGGCCGCCCGGTCGTGCTGCCAGGCCATCTCCTTCACCGCGGTCTTGTAGATGACATGGCGATCGGCCATCTCTAGGGCCTCGGCGAACCTCAGGTTGATCTCCTGCTGTCCGGGCCCCCACTCCCCCTTGGAGAACTCCACCGGGACCCCGGCGGCGTCCATGGCGTTGCGCACGGCCCGGATCAGGCCCTCCTCCTTGGTCGTCTGAAAGAGGTGGTAGTCCTCGATGTACCAGCCGGTGTGGGCCAGACCGCGGTAGCCGCTCTCATGGGCCGAGGTGTAGGTCTCGTCGAACAGGTAGAACTCCAGCTCCGACCCGATGCGGGCCTCCCAGCCTCTCTGGGCCAGGCGGGCCAGCTGATTGCGCAGAACGGTCCTCGGGGCATGGGGTACCGGCCGCCCGTGATGGTCGAAGGCGTCGCAGATCACCATCGCCGTGGCCTCCAGCCAGGGCACGACCCGAAGGGTGGAGAGATCCGGCCTGATGGCGATGTCGCCGTAACCGGCGTCCCATGACGCCGCCGCGTATCCCGGAACCGGCTCCATCTCGATGTCCACGGTGAGCAGGTAGTCGCAGACGTGGAGCTCGGAGTCGATCTGGTCGCAGAAGTAGTGACCGGTGACCCTCTTGCCCACCAGGCGCCCCTGCATGTCGGGCAGGGCCACCAGCACCGTGTCTATGTCGCCCCGATCCACGGCGGCGGTGAGTTGATCGACCGAAATCTTGCCTCGCATGGGGCGACCATAGTGCCGCCCGAACCCACCCACGGGTTCCACTGACCATCCGATGGGCCCATGGATGGCACCCGACGAACCACCACAATGGGGGTGTGACTTCGGCCCCGATGTTGACAACCTGTCCGTTATCGACCGGGTGGAACCCCCGCCGGACAGCGACAATGACAAGGTGACTTCGGCCCGCACGAACCGGTCCACTCTGCCCACCACGGCGGAGGGAACCCATCGCAACGCGTTCGGGCCCCTCGAATGGTCCCTGTTCCTGTCGGTCAGCGGTATCTGGGGGGCCTCGTTCCTGTTCATCGCCATCGGCCTGGACACACTCCATCCCGGGGTGGTCACCATGGGGCGGGTCGGTCTCGGGGCCATCACCCTGGCCCTGGTTCCGGGGACCCGCACCCACATCGACCGGGCCGACATGCCCCGGATCGCTCTGCTGGGCGTCACATGGTTGGCCCTGCCCCTGACCCTGTTCCCGATCGCCCAGCAGTGGATCGACAGCTCCGTGGCGGGGATGCTCAACGCCCTCATGCCGATTCTCACCGCCGTGATCGCCTCGCTCCTCCTCAGGCGCCTTCCCGCCGGCGCCCAACTCCTCGGGCTCTTCGTGGGTCTGGTCGGTGTCGTTCTCATCTCCGTACCCACCCTCGGACAGGGCGACACCCAGATCCTGGGGGTGATCCTGGTGGCCCTGGCCACCCTGTGTTACGCCATCTCGGGAAACCTCAGCGCTCCCCTGGCCCAGAAGTACGGGAGCCTTCCGGTCCTGGCCCGGGTGCAGGTCATAGCGGCCGTGCTGACCATCCCCTACGGGCTCGTCGGCCTGCCGCACTCCAGTTGGGCGTGGGGACCGGTTGCCGCAGTGGCCGTACTGGGTGTGGCGGGAACGGGACTGGCCTACGTGGCCTTCGGCACCCTGATCGGCCGGGCCGGAGCGACCCGGGCCTCGGTCGTGACCTACGTGATCCCGGTGGTGGCGGTCGTTCTGGGCGTGGTGATCCGCCACGAGGAGGTGGCCTCACTGGCCCTGGTGGGAGCGGCCCTGGTGATATCGGGGGCGCTGCTCACCTCACGCCGGGAGATCTGAACCGCGGCCGCGGTTCACCGGGGCAGAGTTCGGACCGCTCCGTCGAGCAGTGGGCGGGAACCCTCTCCCGGTCCCGCACCGGGGCTCGGAGTTCCGGGGCGGAGTTCCGGGGCGGCGCCAAGATCGCTCGAGGCCCCGCCGGGACCTCAGACGCTGAGCGACGAGGCCGAGGCCGGGTGTTCGGCCGAACTCTCCTCGATCACGACGACGAGCTCCCCGTCGTCGTCGGGAACGTTGAACGGGGCCAGGAAGTCGACCCAACGATCGGTCCACAGATGGCCCGAGCGGATCCGGTCCAGGGCGGCCTCCCCGGTGCGGGTCAGCGTCTCCTGATCGGCCAGCAGCATGGGGACCAGTTCGGCCAGCTCGGGGATGCGTTCGAAGGTGAAGATGTCGGTCCCGGGCCGGAAGAACGCATCGACACCCGGTCGGGCCAGGGCCACGGACGGGGTGGCCACCGAGGCGGCATCGAAGACGCACTGGGCCGGACCCGCCTCCCACGCCGAGATGCCGAGGTTCGACAGGACGGTGACGGGAGGGTTGATCTCGAGCACGAGGCCGGCCGAGGCCAGCACGGTGCCCATCTCCGTGTAGGGGACCCGGGGGAAGGACCGGGGTTCGAGGTCGGCCTGAAGACTCCACCCCGCTCCGTAGAGGGAGACCTCCACTCCGGCGTCGACGAGGGTTCGCACCATGTCGGCGGCGACGTCGTCGGGCTCGCCGACCACCACCACACCCCTACGGTCGATATCCACCGCGCTGTCGAAGACCGGCACGTGGGCGGCGGGTTCCAGCAGCCGGATGCGGTAGTCGCCGAGAGGAAGCAACGAGCGGTAGGTGTCGGGGTCGGGGACGGTGACCAGGTCGTAGAACCTGAGGTGGGTGTCGACATCTGTGACCCGGGTGGGTGCATCCACCATGGTCGAACCCATGTGGACGGCCACCGCGACGCTCTGGCTGGAGGTTGTCGCCTCCCTCACCAGGGCGGGATCGAGGTCACCGGGGGTCGGGAAGTGCACGAACAGGTGGGGCGAGGTCTCCATGAGGAGTCGTCGCAGGGATTCCTCGGGTCCTCCCCTCACCAGTCCCGAACGGCCCGGGCTGGTGGCGTCGAAGGCCACCACCTCGTGGCCCAGGGCCCTCATCGAACACACGGCGTGCGCCCACAGTGGGCTCCGGGTGTCCGTCGCTCCACGTCCGCACACAACTACCCGCATGTTGGACCCTCCCCGGTCATGATTGTCGAAACTACGTCGGTCTCATCTGGTACCGGGGCGGTCGGCGCCGGCTACGCGCCCTTTAGGAGTACCGCGTTCTGGTCCCCAAGGTGAGGATCACACAGGGTGTTTTTTGTATTTCTCACCGTGAAGGTGTCGTACCCAGTCCCCCTCGGGGAGGCGGTCGGTCCGCAGGAGCAGCCCGGCCGAGCCCGCCTCGAACCCGACCGTCGCCACGGGCGGAGACTCCTCCCCGGCCGCGACGATCTCGGAAACGGCATCGGGCCAGTCCGGGCCGACCATCACCGTGTCGGGGAGAACCAGCACCCACGGGCCCCAGCACGACGGCAGGGCGAGGCTCACCGCCTCGACAGGGTCCACCAGCCCGGTGGGACGGATCAGACATACCGATTGACCCGCCTCCGCGGCCAACTCCGAGAGGGCCGCCTCCCGGGATCCGTCCACCACCACCAGATGGGGCCAACCCGGTCCCGACCAGCCCCAGAGCAGTTCCTCCATGAGATCCAGGGTCATCTCCCGGTGCTCGGCCAGGATCACGATGCTGAGGTCGGGGACCCAGGGGGCTCCGAGGTCCCCACCGAATCGCAGGAACGCCCCCAGGAGTCCCTCGATCCGTCCCTCGCGACGCAGACTCTCGGCCCGGATCCGGTCCTCGATCGGTACCGGGCCCAAGAGATTCGCGGTAGGGAGGAGAGGGGCCGGTATTCCGACCAGCTTGCGGTGGAGCTGCTCCAGCCAATCCGCCAGTTCGGACCGCGGGGGAAGCACGAGGCAACGTCCCTCGGGTACGAATCGACGCGAGACCGCCACCCTCACGCCCTCGTCGTCGGGTTCGACGACCAGATCGGCCAGTCCCACTCCGAGGGTCAGGGTGTCAGGGCGGTGATCGACCAGGACCACCGCCGGGCGGGGGGAAACCGCGGCCAGCGCCACCAGGGGGGCCACATCCCAGGGCTCGGTGTGCACAATGACGACGTCGACCGCCCCGAGTTCCCGGGCCAGCCGGTCGGCATCGTCCAGGGGTGAGGTCTGGGGCCGGGTGGAGATCGTCCGGGACACCAGTCCCGCCGAGATCTCGGTCGCCACCCAGTCCCCGAGCCGGGATCGGGTTTCCGGGCCGGCGCCGGGGGTGGTGACGTGCACGACCGTCCTCGGTTCGGCCTCGCAGCGCGACCGATCACCGGGGTCACGGGCCCAGTCCAGAGGGGATGAGGAGGCGACCTGGACCCCGCCCTGACGGACGAGGTACTCCAACTCGAGGTCCACCATCATCCCCACCGGCTGGCGCCACGCCACGTCCACGGCCATCCGAAGCAGTTCGAGTCCCGGCCCCGTCTCACCCGAGCCCAGGGCCAGGGCGGCCCTCTCCAGCAGGGCCCGGTATCCGTGGCGGGCCACGCCCACCTCGTCGGAAACGGGTGTGGATCCGAGCCCTTCCCCGATGAGGACTTCACCGCTCATGGACGGGACCGCCCGGGTGCCTGACAACAGTTCATCGCATGGGAGGTCGACCGGCCGGGCCCGGGCTGAACCGGGGCCGGGCCGGAGAATCCGCTGAATTTCCTCACATGTCGACGAGACAGCACCGATGGGGCAGGGCTGACACGGACGTCAGCGAAGTGTGTTGCGACAAGGAGGACCCACGAAGTGACACGTATCAATCAGAACATTGCGGCGTTCAACGCCTTCCGGAACCTCTCCGGAACCAACATGAAGCTGGGCAAGTCCCTCGAGAAGCTGTCGTCCGGCTTCCGCATCAACCGGGCGGCCGATGACGCCGCCGGGCTGGTGAAGAGCGAAAGACTGCGTTCGGAGATCAACGGCACCCGCCAGGCTGTCGCCAACGCCCAGGACGGCATCAGCTTCGTGCAGACGGCTGAAGGTGCCCTCAACGAGGTGCACTCGATCCTGCAGCGCATGAGGACACTCGCCGTCGATGCGGCCAACACGGCCACTACCGACGGTGTTCCCCAGCAGGCCGAGATCGACGAGCTCCTGTCCGAGCTCGACGCCATCGGCAACCGCACCACCTTTGCGGGCAACACCGTGTTCCAGGACTACTCCACCACGGCTCTGACCTTCCAGGTCGGTGCCAACTCCGGTGCCAACAACCGGATGACCATCTCCGATGACCTGACCATGGCCAGCAACAACGTGTTCGGCAAGGATCTCTCCGCCATCGACGTCAGCTCTGACGCCGATACGGCGATCACCGACCTGGACACGGCCATCGGGAACGTCTCGACCCAGAGGTCGACACTGGGTGCCACCCAGAACCGTATGGAGCACACCATCGCCAACCTGCAGGTGACCCAGGAGAACCTCTCGGCTTCCGAGAGTCGTATCCGGGACACCGACATGGCTCTGGAGATGGTGCAGTTCACCCGGAACCAGATCATGTCCCAGGCCGGCACCGCGATGCTGGCCCAGGCCAACTCGATCCCCCAGTCGGTGCTGTCGCTGCTGCGGTAACCCCTCTGAGGGCGGTCCCACCGGGGCTCGCTCTCCCAGGGTCCGTCAGCGAGCGACCCCACTCGGACTGAGACCGCGGATGTGGGTGGGTGTCCCCCGGGGCACCCACCCGATTCGCGCTCAGGTTGACAACGCTGACAGCCGACAACAGACCAGCGGAGGAAATTCCTTCCGCCCCGCTTAACCCACCCGCACCCACGCCGACCGAACCCCCTGACGATCGCACGGAAGCGATCATCGGCACCAGGCGGCACATGGAGGTGTGAGGTGCGAATCAATCAGAACATAGCGGCGTTCAACGCCTTTAGGAATCTGTCCGGCACGAATGGAATGCTGGGCAAATCCCTGGAGAAGCTCTCATCGGGCTTCAGGATCAACCGGGCGGCCGATGACGCCGCCGGCTTGGTGAAGAGCGAGAGGCTGCGGGCCGAGATCAACGGTACCCGCCAGGCTGTCGCCAACGCCCAGGACGGCATCAGCTTCGTGCAGACGGCTGAAGGTGCCCTCGGCGAGGTGCACTCGATCCTGCAGCGCATGAGAACACTCGCCATCGATGCGGCCAACACGGCCACCACCGACGGTGTACCCCAGCAGGCCGAGATCGACGAGCTCCTGGCCGAGCTCGACGCCATCGGTGCCCGCACCACATTTGCGGGCAACCAGGTGTTCCAGGACTACTCCACCACGGCCCTCACGTTCCACGTGGGTCCGAACAACGGTGCGAACAACCGGATGACGATCTCCGACGACATGACCATGGCCAGCAACAACGTGTTCGGCACCGATGTGTCGACGATCGACGTCAGTTCCGACGCCGACACGGCCATCTCGACCCTCGACACGGCCATCGGGTCGGTGTCGACCCAGAGGTCGACACTGGGTGCCACCCAGAACCGTATGGAGCACACCATCAACAACCTGCAGGTGGCCCAGGAGAACCTCTCCGCCTCGGAGAGCCGTATCCGGGACACCGACATGGCCCTGGAGATGGTGACCTTCACCCGAAACCAGATCATGCAGCAGGCCGGCACCGCGATGCTGGCTCAGGCCAACGCTGTTCCCCAGTCCGTACTGCAGCTGCTGCAGTAGTTCACACGGTGGCGATCCCTCGGTGAGGGAATCGCTCTCCGTGCCGCCACCCGGTCGGCGTGGGGAAGACAGGACTATGGGGCCTGGCCCTTGAACCCTCCTTTCCTGCGCCGACAGGGATGGACCGTCGGCGCCTACGGGGCGCGGGTCGCTCCTGTGGGTGGTCGACGAGTAGAAGAGGATCCTGGTGCAACTGCGCAACCACTACCTGCGGGAGACCGTCACCACAGCCAGTCCGGCCAAGCTGGTGACCATGCTCTACGACCG
The DNA here is from genome assembly GCA_011051915.1 of Acidimicrobiales bacterium. Taxonomy (GTDB): domain Bacteria; phylum Actinomycetota; class Acidimicrobiia; order Acidimicrobiales; family Poriferisodalaceae; genus DRKF01. The sequence continues at coordinate 8,696 of DRKF01000317.1, forward strand.
GCTGCTGGTCGGTATCAACAGGGTCCAGGCGGTACTGGCTCCCGCTGGGGCAGGGAACGACACGATCGATCTCGATCGGGCGGCGGGATCGTCGGCCACGACGCCCCTGGACTGCGAGTCCCTGGATCTGGTGAACGGCGAGCTACTGCGGTGCCAGCGGATCGTCGAAGAGCTCCGGGGAAGGCTCGATCACGAGGTCGGGGGCGAGATCGCCGCCAATCTGGCGAATCTCTACACCTTCTGCCTCGAGAAGCTGATCGAGGCCAATGTGACCAAGTCGGCCACACCGCTCCACCCCGTACACAGTGTCGTCACCGAACTGCGCGACGCCTGGGTGCAGGCGGTCGAGCAGGGCCAGGTCGGAGTGACTCCCTGAAACCGAGTTCCCCCGATGCCCGGCAGGACCGGTCGCCGCTCGACACGGTTTGAGCCGTCATGGCGTGAACTCCTGGGAGCCGGTAGCCGATCCGGACCGGCTACCACGAACCCTTAACCCGTCACACCATCCGGCGACTTCCTCCAATGCGCCCCACAGCAGTGCCGTCACCCCAGGATCTCAGACGGCCGGGCACACCATGGAGGGTAGACAGTGCGGATCAATCAGAACATCCCGGCGTTCAACGCCTTTCGCAATCTCACGAAGGCGGGAACCGAGCTCGGCAACAGCATGGAGAAGCTGTCGTCGGGCTTCCGGATAAACCAGGCCACGGACGACGCCGCCGGACTCGTTCAGTCCGAGAACCTCCGTTCCGAGGTGAGCGGCACGATCCAGGCCATCCAGAACGCCCAGAACGGCATCAGCTTCATTCAGACGGCCGAGGGGGCCCTCGACGAGGGACACAGCCTCCTGCAGCGGATGAGGGTCCTGGCTGTGGATGCCGCCAGCACCGCCGGCAGTGACGGTGCGGCCCAGAACGCCGAGATGCAGCAGCTACTGGCCGAGTTCGAGGCCGTGGGCAGCCGCTCCACCTTCGCCGGGGTGGGGATCTTCCAGGACTTCAGCGCCAGCCCCCTGGTATTCCACGTGGGTACCGGTTCGGGATCGGCCAATGAGCTGCAGCTCACCGAGGACATGCGACTCGACACGGCCAGCTTCGCCGGCGGCGTGCTCTCCGGACTCGACCTGACCGTCGACGCCGACTCCGCCATCGCGGCCCTGGACACCGCCATCGAGGCCATGAGCGGCGTGAGATCGAACCTGGGGGCGGGCCAGAACCGCCTCGAGCAGACCATAAACAACCTGCAGGTCGCCCAGGAGAACCTGTCGGCCTCCGAGAGCCGAATCCGCGACACCGACATGGCCCTGGAGATGGTGACCTTCACCCGCAACCAGATCATGCAGCAGGCCGGCACCGCGATGCTGGCCCAGGCCAACACCACGCCCCAGTCCGTGCTGAGACTGCTGGAGGGCTGACGCGGTAACAAACGGGAGCATCCGGCCGACTGGAACCCTGTCGGCACCTGAATCGGAGTAGTTCGAGCAATGTCCCTACCGCAGTTCAACATCGGAGGCCTGGCCTCGGGTCTGGACACCGCCGGCATGATCAGCGGACTCATGAGGATCGAACGCATCCCCATCACCCGGATGCAGGGCCGCCAGAGCGACTACCGGGCCCGGCTGCAGTCCTGGACCGCCATCACCACCAAGGTGAGTGATTTCCGGGAGAAGGTCGACTCGCTACGTCACCCCTCCGATTTCGCCTCCTTCGTCTCGGCCCGCTCCTCCAATGAGGACGTGGCCACCGTCGAGATCACCGGCACTCCCACCGCCGCGTCGGTCTCGGTGACCGTGCAGCAGCTCGCCGCCTCCCACCAGGTCACGGCCGGTTCGGGGTTCGCCGACGGAACTGCCGCCGTGGGGGCGGGGACGTTCACCGTCACCACCTCCGCCGGCGACACCGTGATCACCACCACCGCCACCACCACTCTCGACGACCTGGCCCGCGCCATCAACGACGATCCCGACCTGGCCGTGAGCGCCTCGGTCATCGAGGTGAGTACCGGCGACACACGGCTCCTGCTCACCGCCGAGAACAGCGGAGCCGACGCCGCCTTCACGACCTCCTCCACGGTGACGGCGCTCAACAGCAGCAACACCATCTCCCAGGCGGCCGACGCCCAGATCCGGCTGGGTGACGCCGTGAACGGCATCGTCATCTCACGACCCACGAACACGATCACCGGGGTCATCGAGGGGGTGTCGTTGGACCTCAAGACGGTCTCCACCGAGCCCGTCTCGTTCTCGATCGAGCGGGACACCGACGCCGCCAAGTCCGCCATCGTCGACCTCGTGAACGCCGCCAACGGGGTGCTCGACGAGATCTCGAATCAGACCAAGTACGACGCCGACAACAACCGGGCGTCGCCGCTTACGAACGACAGCACCGCCCGGGACCTGACCCTGGGTCTGCGAAGCGTCCTGGGGCAGACGTTCTCCAACGGCACATCGACGATCCGCAGCATCGGTGACATGGGGATCTCCCTGGGTCAGGACGGCAGGTACACCGTCGACGAGACGAAACTCGCCGACGCACTCACGTCGGACTTCGACACCGTCATGGCCGCGTTCACACGGGACGGGAGTTCCGATGACACCTCGGTGCAGTTCCTGTCCGCGACCAGCGACACCGTGGACGGCACCTACGCGGTCACCGTGGACGGTGCCGCGACCTCCCCGGTCCTGACCGGCTCGGCCTACACCGCACCCACCCAGGACGAGACGTTCGACATCACCCTCAACTCCTCGACCCTCTCGGTCACGGTCACCGCCGGTTCGACCCTCGCCCAGGCGGTGGACCAGATCAACGCCGCTCTGGCCGACACCACACTCGAGGTGGTGGAGGCATCGGATGTGGGTGGTGCTCTGAGCCTCGCCGCACCCACCCGTTTCGGATCGGCCACGACTCTGACCGTGGCCAACGACGGGGTCTTCGGCCTGGACGGATCCGACACGGGAATCGACGCGACCGGAACGATCGGAGGCGAGCCGGCCACGGGCCAGGGCCAACGTCTCACCGCCGACTCCGGGTCGCCCAAGGGACTCAGCGTCCGCTCCCGCTACTCCACGGCCGATCTGGCGGGAGGGCCCCAGACCGCTCAGGTGACCATCAATCAGGGCCTCGGAGGTCGCCTCGACGCCTGGCTCGACAAGGTGGAGGGGGTCGGCGGTGACATCGCCCAGGCCCGCGAGGAGTGGGACAACCGCATCTCCGATCTCGACGACCAGATCCAGGCCTTCGAGGGTCGTCTGGTCATCCGGGAGGCGGCCATCCGCCGTCAGTTCACCGCCATGGAAACGGCGCTGTCGAACCTGCAGGACCAGAGCCGGTTCCTGGCCGGACTGGCCGGCGGACTGCCCACCGGCTGACGTCGGACTGAACAACTGACAGGCCCCGCCGACGGGTACATCCATGGAATCCGACCGCTCCCGCCTCTGGGACGACCTTCTCGACGGACAGGCCCCGCCGACGGGTACATCCATGGAATCCGACCGCTCCCGCCTCTGGGACGACCTTCTCGACGAGTTCGAGGACATGGTGGATGAGGTGCAGACCGCCATCGACTACGGGCACTGGCCCGACGAGATCCCCCTCCCATCGCGCCCCGGATCGCTACCGGGCGCCCCTGACAGCGCCCAACGGCAGCGTCTCGGGCAACTGCAGGCCCGGGCCGAAGAGCAGTCGGAGCGCATTCGAGCCCTTCTCGAGGCCCGGGAGTCGGAGCTGTCCCGCCAGGGCGACCGGCGCCGGGCCGCCCGCTCCTACGCCTCCTTCGGCTCCCGACGGAGCGGGTCCCGAAGCGCTTGACCCGGGGCGACCGGGGCCGACTGACACCAGGTACGACAACCGATGCTCAGGGACGAGCCGTGATCACGACGCGGACTGCCGCGCCGAGGACGCCACATGCCCACAACCCCTGAGAGCCCCCGGGACCGACTCATGAGAGTCGTCCAGGGGCTTCCGCTCGCCCACCGTGTCGCCATCGGCGCGAGTCTGGCCGTGCTGGTCCTGTCGGGTCTCCTGTTCGTCCGATGGATCTCCAAGCCGTCCTACTCCGTACTGGCCTCCGGTGTCAGCGACGTGGAGCTGGCCCAGGTCACCAACGAGCTCGACACCCTGGGGGTCGCCTACAAGATCGAGGCGGGCGGGTCCCGGATCATGGTTCCCCGCAGCGACCTGTCGACCGCCCGGGCCGGGCTGGCCTCGGCCGGACTCAGCCTCTCCCCCGACTCGGGCGGAGCCCAGGGCTACGAGCTTCTCGACAACCAGGGCCTGGCCATCAGCACCAGCCTGGAGAAGATCAACTTCCAGAGAGCCCTCGAGGGTGAGCTGGCCCGTACCCTGCGATCGATGGAGCGGGTCAACGAGGCGTCCGTCCACCTGGTGATTCCCGACCGGAACCTGTTCGGCGACTCGGGCAGTGCCAGCGCCTCGGTGGTCATCGACGTTCCCGACGACTTCAGCCTGGCCGAGACCGACGCAGTGGCCAATCTGGTCGCCGGTTCGGTCGACGGTCTCTCCCCCGCTGACGTGACGGTGATCGACCTGCAGGGCCGAACCCTCCAGGCCCCCGAAGGTGCGTCCGACTCCGTCGGTGGCCTCGGCGGCCGCAACGTGCTGCAGACCCTGGACTTCGAGCAGCGGATCGAGAGCGACATCACCCGGCTACTGCTGACCGCGGGCGCCGGCGATCGCTCCACGGTGATGGTGCGGGCCCAGTTGAACTTCGACGAGGTCAGCGAGCAGACCCAGAACTACGACGAGACCTCTCAGGTCCCCGTGCGTCAACAGACGACCAAGGAGACGTTCACCGGTGCCGCCAGTGCCGCACCCGGTGGAGTGGCCGGGGTGGACGGTGGCAACACCACGAACGGCGGGGACAACCAGATCGACTACTCCAAGGAAGAGGCCGTCACCGAGTACGGAGTGGACCTCGTGACCAGCTCGGTCACCCGGGCTCCGGGTGATGTGGAGGCTCTCCACGTCGGAATCGTCATCGACGACGGCACCCTCACCGGAGCGGACGTTCCCTCACCGGAGACCGTGAAGAATCTCGTCAGCGCCAGTATCGGGATCAACCCCGACCGGGGCGACACCCTCGTGGTCACCGCCGCACCCTTCCCGGTGGTGGAGGACACCGGTGCCGCACCCGCCCTGGCCGCCGGGGCCGGGGCCACGGCGACCAATCCTCTCGATCTGCTCCCCCAGGCCGCCGGGGCACTGGTCCTGCTGGTCGTGTCGGTGACCTTGATACTCATGTCCCGCCGCAAGAGCGACGATGACGACGAGGATGACGACGACGAGACACCCGCCCTGCAGGGCGCACCCGCCGCACCCGCCCTACCCGGGGGAACCGCCGGTGAGGGTGCCGGTGCCGACGCCGGGGTGCGTACCGAGGTCCTCGATCTGGTCCAGCGGCAACCGGAGGAGATCGCCAGTCTCCTGCGAGGTTGGCTGGCGGGCCGCTGACGAAGCCGATAGCCGCCCATGACCACCACCGAAGCCACCGATGAACTGACACCCCAGCAGAAGGCAGCCGCCTTCCTGGTGGCCCTCGGCCCCGACACGGCCTCGGCGATCCTGTCGTTCCTGGATGAGGACGAGGTCGAGTCCATCGCCCAGGAGATCTCCCGCCTGGGCCGGATCCCCGCCGGAACGCTCGAGGGCGTTCTCGAGGAGTTCCACAACGCCATCATCTCGGAGGGCACCGGGATGTCGGGGGGTATCGAGTTCGCCCGCCAGCTGGTGGAGAACTGGCAGGGATCCCGCCGCGACGAGATCATGCAGAGCCTCCTGGAAGCGGCGGAGAACCGACCCTTCCGGTTCCTCACCGATCTCTCCCCCGATCAGGTCGTGCAGTTCCTGGTGGACGAACACCCCCAGACCATCGCCCTGATCCTCACCCACCTTCCGACCACCTTCGGGGCCCAGATCCTCTCCCTGCTGCCCCAGGCCATGCAGGTCGACATCGCCCTTCGTGTGGCCCACATGGACCGCACGTCCCCCGAGATGATCGAACGGGTCGAGGAAGGCCTCCGCGGTCGGCTGGGCAATATCGGAACCGCCGATCTGAAGGGGCCCAAGGACGGAACCGACAGCCTCGCCGAGCTGCTCAACACGGCCGACCGGACCACGGAGAAGCTCATCCTCGACACCCTCGGACAGACCGACCCCGAGCTGGCGGAGCGGGTCCGGGCCCTCATGTTCGTCTTCGAGGACATCGTCCAGATCTCCGACAAGGACCTCCAGGAGGTCCTCCGGACCATCGACACCAAGCAGCTCGCCCTGGCCCTCAAGGGTGTGAGCGAGGAGGTCAGCGACGCCATCTTCCGCAACCTCTCGGAGAGGGCCACGGAGACGCTCCGTGAGGAGATCGACTTCCTGGGGCCGGTGAAGGTCAAGGAGGTCGAAGCGGCCCAGACCGCCATCGTCGCGGTGATCAGGGAGCTCGATGAGGAGGGCCGTATCGCCATGCGGCCCGGCGCCGAGGGCGGGTTCATCGAATGACTCCGGTCTCCTCCCGGGTGATCCGGGGAAACACGAAGCCTTCTCCGCCCCCGGCCCGACCCTCGGTCCTGCGGGCGGGGAGTGAGGAGTCCTGGGAGACACCGGGCAGCCATCTGCGCTCGGACCGGCCCCAACCCGGCCCCAACCCGGCCCGGGCCGTGGGCCAGCTCGACCCCCGGGAGACCCTGGCCCTCAATCCCGATCTGGCCGACTGGGTCGGCCGTCAGATCGCCGAGGCCTACGAAAGAGGTCGGGAGGAGGGCCGCACCATGGCCGCCGACCGGGTGGATCAGCTCGGGGCCGCCATCACGATGGCCTCCTCCCGTGTCTCGGAGTTCACCGAGACCGAGCGGATCGCCGCCACCAACACCGTCATCGAACTCTCCGAGCGGATCGCCACCCTGGTACTCGGGCGCACCCCCCACGACGGAGGGGAGGCGGTCCTGGCCCGGGTTCGCAGGGTGCTCGAGGACCACGACGACGGGCCATACACCATCGAGGTGAATCCCGACGATCTGGCACTGGTCTCGGCCGCCATCACCGATGACAGCGTGTCCGTGAGGCCTGAACCCCGGCTCGGGCCCGGAGAGGCGCGAGTCCATGGAGCGTGGTCCCACGCCGATCTGACCCGGGCCGCGATCTGGGACGCCATCCGAGGTTCACTGGCCGAGCAGAACGAGGAGTAGACCCACCCGCCCCGGCAACGTGGGCCGGTGGACACCCGCAGACCGGGTCCTCAGATGACCGAGACCCGGCGCGGGAACACCCGCAGACCGAGACCCTCAGATGACCGAGACCCGACGCGGGAACACCCGCAGACCGGGTCCTCAGATGACCGAGATCTGGCCGGCTTCCTCATCGGTGAGCAGATCGGTGCCCATGGCCAGCAGATCCTCGGCCATCAGGTCGGGGGCATCGCTCACGC
>DRKF01000318.1 GCA_011051915.1 Acidimicrobiales bacterium
GGGCGTCGAGGGCGGTCCAGCCGTATCCGGTGGTGGGGTTGTACGGGGCGCCCGAGTCGGGGGTGAATCCCTCCGGTGTGGGGGAACCGGCGGGCTGGAAGTTCCAGGCCCAGCCGGCCGGTGCAGCTTCGGCGGCGGCCGCACTCGGGTTCACCGAGGGCACGGCGAAGGCGACCGACGCCAGCAACACCGCCATCACGGGTATGAGCACGGCTTTGCCTCGGACAGACCTCATAGGTGAGTTGTCGACCGCCGGGAACCGCAACTGATCGGTTTTCCCGATCAGGAACAGCGCCGCTGGGCCGGCCTGGCCTCGGGTTGCCCGCTGCGCCGCTCAGAAACCCCGGGCCGACTGCACAGCGGCGAGAACGGTCGCCTCGTCGGTGGCGGGCACCAGGCCCACGCGGAAGGTACGGGGCCCCTCCAGCAGGGAATCGGTTCCCAGTCCGCGGCCGAAGCCCAGCACGGTCATGGCCGAGTCCATCAGGTAGAACCGGTCCGACAGGGAGTCCTCGGAGTCGGCGGCGACGAATATCGAACGGCCGTCGGCGAGGTCGGCCACCGCCGCCCATTCACCGGCGATGTCGGCGACATGGTCGGCGGTGGAGATGTCCTCTGGCGGCGATCCGGGCCAGAGCAGCTGATCGGAGTCGATCTCGCCCCCCGGAACTCCCTCGTAGAGGAACCACCAGGTGACACCGGCGGGAGCCTCGACCATCTCGAATCGGGCTCCGGCCGGATCGATCGACCAGCGTCCCCGCCACTTGCCGTCGAAGGAGAGGACCTCCACCACGGCCCGGAGAGGACCGCGTCGGTCCAGGCTGGTGGCGGCGACATTGAACCCGGGGTGGAGCACACCATCGGGGTGGACGGCGTTGCCGATTCCCCGGAACTCACCCAGGGCGCCCGTCGCCGGGCCGTACCCGACCCAGTCGTTGCCGTCGGCATCGACGAGTGAGGAAACGCCCCCGTTGGAGGTCTGTATGTACCAGTCGGAGACCGGGGTCGAGATGAGATAGGCGGGGCTTCCCTCGTCGGAGGCGGTCTCCGCGGTGATCATCGGGGGTACGGCGGAGGGACCGGTACCCACGAGGACCTGGTAGCGGGCGGTGTCCCCCGAGGCCAGGAAGGGATGGAAGATCAGGAGAGTCCCCGTGGTGGGGCCGGAGGGATCGAGTTGCCACGGCACCTGGCGGCCCGGATGGTCCAGGTCGACCACGTCGATCGTTCCGGCCAGGTCGGTGCCCACGGGAACAGCGGTCTCCGAGACCCAGCTCTGGCGGTCGACGCCTCCGGCGGCAACGGTGACGTCCAGGCGCAGCGGGGAAGCCGACGAGGTGGGATTCTCCAGCACTATCAGCCTTCCGGCGTTCCAGCCGATGCTGTAGACGTCGAGGTCCCCGTCGCCGTCGAGGTCGGCCAGCCGGGTTCCGTCATGGTGCTCCATACCGCGGTCCAGCTCCCAGGTCTGCCAGCTCAGACCGGCGCCGAGATTCAGCAGGGCGACGACACGGCCCTCCGCCGGATTGGCCAGGGCGTGCTCACCGACCACGATGTCGAGGCGTCCGTCGCCGTCGACGTCACCCACATCGAGGCTGTGACCCCCGACCATGGTTCCGGCCACGTGTCGGATCCAACCGCCACCCGAGCCGTCGTTCTCGTACCAGTCCACGGTCCAGATGCGATTCGGATTGGTCAGGTCCTGCCAGCGCTCGTAGGCGACCACCTCGTCGAGGTCACCGTCACCGTCGACGTCGGCCAGTTTCACCCGATCGGGAACGAACGTACCGGTGATGATCGTGCCGCCTCCCGGTGAGAAGATGGGGTTCGGATTCCAGGAGCCCCCGGCCCCCGACAGCCAGGCGGTACCGGTGGCGATGTCCAGGGTTCCGTCGCCGTCGATGTCACCGATGTCGACGGCTTCGTTGTCGGTGAACGACGACAGAGGGCTCACCGTCCAGGTCTCGGTCGTCGGATCCGCCGGAACCGAGAGAATCTGGTTGCCGTTCCCGAAGTCGTCGTGCCAGCTCAGCACCACCGCCGGCCGTCCGTTGTCGATGATGATGTCGACGCCCTGGAGGAAGTCTCCCGTGCCGGGTTGGAGGTTGGTGAGCACGGTGAAGTTGCCGGCGCCGTCGTTACGGGCCCAGCGGAGGTTCGAGTTGGCGGCCGAACCGGTACCGGCGGTTCCCAGCAGATCGACGTCGCCGTCGCCGTCGAAGTCGTAGGCCAGGGCCACATTCCCGAAGCCCCCACCGATCGTGTGGGGGGTCCAGGTGCCGCTCACGGTGCCCGGGTTGGCGTACCAGACACCACCGGTGACGAGATCGGGAGCCCCGTCACCGTCGAGGTCGGCATCGACCACGAAGACGTCGCGGTTGATTCCCGTGGCCACGTCGGTACGGCTCCAGGGCCCACGAACGGGAAGTCCGCCGTCCTGGAGCCAGGCGGTGAAGCCGGGGCCACCGTTGAAGGGCTTGGAGACCAGATCGAGATCCCCGTCGTCGTCCACGTCGGCGAGGGCGCTCTCGTGATTGTCGACGCCGTCACCACCGATCGACTCCTCGACGAAGTTGCCCGAGCCGTCTCCCCACCACACCCGGCTGCGGGCCCCGGGTCCGGCCAGTGACATCTCCGCGCTGTAGACGTCGACCGCCCCGTCACCGTCGATGTCGGCCACGACGAGGCTGTGGCCGTGGCGCCAGTCGCCGCTCAGCACGGCCAACTCGCTCCACACTCCGGCCGTCTCCTGGTAGACCACCAGGCGACCGTCGACATCACCGGCGGAGAACACGACTTCCTGGGAACCTCCGGGGATCAGGTCCCCGACGGCGGCCCGAACCTCGGCATCGGGTCCGATCTGGGTGCGGGACCACGAGGACCCGACCCGGGTGAACAGCGACCCCGCTCCGACGATGTCGGTCTTCCCGTCGCCGTCGACGTCGGCCACGGCCAGGCCTTCGTGGCTGGGTCCCGAAGGCCCGTCGTAGATCAGGGTGGCGGGCCAGGGCTGGGTCGGATCGGCGGGGACCTCCGCGACGTACAGATCGTTGAGCGGAGTCGGATGCCCCTGGTTCCAGAACACCAGTTCCCCGGCGCCGTCGTCGTCCACATCGGCGAACACCATGTCGTGGTACCGCATCGCGCCCGAGTAGAGAACGTGGCGGGTCCAGCGGGTTCCGAAGGCGTTCAGGTCACCGGGATTCTCCCACCAGTAGATCTGGCCCAGGGCGAAGTCGCCGCCGACGATGATGTCGAGGTCGCCGTCACCGTCGACGTCGCCGGTGGTGCCGCCGGCCTCGAGATGCAGGGGATCGGGTTCGATGACCGACTGCTCCCAACCCGAGCCCGGCCGCCGCCGCGACAGGGTCAGGGCCGCCGGTGTTCCCAGGGCCGAGGGACGGGCCACGACGACGGCGTCGGCGGTGCCGTCACCGTCGAAATCGCCGGTGAGCAGTCCGGTCTGTTCCCCTGATCCGGCCGCCGGGACCGCTTCGGCGGTGAACGGAGCCGAGGGCACCGGTGGTACGGAGGTGCTGGTGCTGCTGGTGGTGCTGGTGGTGCTGGTTGGTGTGGTGGTGGACGTCGTGCTGGTTGTACTGGTGCTGGTGGACGTCGTGCTGCTGGTCGTTGTGCTGGTGGTGGTTGTGGTGCCGCCGCCGGTGGGGGTGGCGGTGAGGGTGATGAGGTGGGTGCGGTTGCCGCCCGCGAAGGTGAGGGTGAGGGTGCCGTTGGTGATGGTCACCGGGGCGGTGGCGGTGTGGAATTTCTGGTTGGCGGGGAGGGTGATGGGGGCGATGATGGTGGTGCCGTTGGCCTGGACGGCGGAGGTGAAGTTGGTGTTGTAGACGGGTTCTCCGACGGTGACGGTGATGTCGTAGGTGCCGTTGGGGAGGTCGAGTTGCCAGTTGGCGGGGGAGTTGATCCAGCCGCCTTGGGCCGATGAGTAGTAGGCGTCGGCGCGGCAGACGTCGTCGAGGGTGGGGTCGGGGTTGGCGTTGCGGCGGTAGCACTGTCGGTTGGTGCCGTCGGTGGGGTTCCAGCCGTAGCCGCGGCCGGTGCTGTAGGCGAGGCCCTGGTCGAGGTTCCAGCCGGTGACGGTGTTGCGTCCGAAGTTGATTCTGACGGGATCAGCGGCGGGCACGCTGGTGCTGGTGGTGCTGGTGGATGTCGTGCTGGTGGTGGTGCTGGTTGGTGTGGTGGTGGACGTCGAGCTGGTCGTGCTGGTGCTGGTGGACGTCGTGCTGCTGGTGGTGGTGCTAGTTGGTGTGGTGGTGGACGTCGAGCTGGTCGTACTGGAGCTGGTCGAGCTGGTCGTTGTGCTGGTGGTGGTTGTGGTGCCGCCGCCGGTGGGGACGGCCGACACCGAGACGATCTTGGTTCGACTACCACCCACGAAGGACAGGTCCAGGAATCCGTCGGTCACAGTCACCGGGAGGGTCACGGTCCGGAAGGGATCGGCGGTGGTGGTGGCCACCCGGTCGAAGAACACCGTGCCCTCGACCTGCAGGGAGTGGGCCACCGAGGAGTACTGGTACCTGGCCTCGCCCACGGTGGCCGTCACGTCATAGGTCCCGTTGGGTACCGCCGCCCTCCAGGTGGCGGGGGAGTAGATCGCCACCCAGGAGCCGTTCACCAGGCTGTACAGAGTGGTGGCGTGACAGAAGGTGTCCAGCTCCTGATCGGCCAGCTGGTCACGGTCGGCACAGCGGCGGGGCTCCCCGTCGAGAGCATCCCAGCCGTAGCCCCGAGCCGCGGTGTAGGGGAGCCCCAGATCGGGCAGGAACCCGGCCGGCACGTCGTTTCCGGACTGGAAGTTCCAGGCCAGGGGGGATCCGGCCGCCGCCAGGGTGGCATCGAGTTCGATCGCCGACGCGGCCCCCGACGAGGTGCCGGCCGGCGGGTTCAGCGCCACCAGCATCGTGAGGGCCAGGGCCACCGCCACCGGCCGGACGAAGGACAGCCGGGCGCGGCGGACTCTGGAGTGCATACACATGAGGTCGTCACTCTAGGTGACCTGTTAACCTCGATGCGACGGAAAGTGAACTATTTGTATCGGTCAAACCAGCCGGCCGTCATCGTGGGCGGCATGGTCCCACCCGGTTTGGCACGGTCCGAACCGGTCAGGAGAAGCTCTCGGCCTTGGCCGTGAGGGTGTCGATGAGGTCCTCGAAGGACTTCACGAAGGAGGCCACTCCCTGACGCTCGAGCACCGCGGCGACATCGGCCATGTCGACTCCGACCCCGGACAGGGACCGGAGCACCTCGGCGGTGTCGACGGGTTCGGTGTCGATCGAGCGGGCCGGATGGCCGTGGTCCAGGAACGCCTCGATGGTCTGGTCGGGCATGGTGTTCACCGTGTAGGGGCCGATGAGGCGATCCACGTACAGGGTGTCGGGATAGGAGGGGTTCTTCGTGGAGGTGGAGGCCCACAGCGGTCGCTGCATGTGGGCGCCGCGGCGGGCCAGGGCCTGCCAGCGCTCCCCGGAGAAGACCTCGATGAAGGCGGCGTAGGCGTCGCGGGCCTGGGCCACCGCGGCCCTCCCTCTGAGCGCCAGGGCCTCGGGCGTGCCGATCTCCTCCAGGCGACGGTCGACCTCGGTGTCGACCCGACTGACGAAGAACGAGGCCACGCTGTGGATGTGGGAGAGGTCCCCTTCCACCTCCTCGAGGCCCGAGAGGTAGGCCTCCATGACCTCGCGGTGGCGATCCACGGAGAAGATGAGGGTGACGTTGATGCTCCTGGATTCGGAGATCATCTGGCGCACGGCGGGCAGACCGGCCTCGGTACCGGGGATCTTGATCATCACGTTCGGGGCGCCTATTCGCTGGTGCAGCGATCGGGCGGCGGCGATCGTGGCGGCGGTGTCGTCGGCCAGGGAGGGATCCACCTCCACGGAGACGAAGCCGTCGGTGCCGCCGGTGGCGTCGTGGACCGGCCGCATCACCTCCAGGGCCCCTCCGATGTCGGAGAGAACCAGTTCCCAGTAGGCGTCCTCCACCGGCATGCCGCCCGCTATCAGGTTCCGGAACTGGGCGTCATATGAGTCCGAGCCGGCGATCGCCTTCTGGAATATGGAGGGGTTCGAGGTGAGTCCCCTGATACCCATTTCCGTCCACTGGGCCAGACGCCCGTCGGAGATCCAGTCGCGGCGGAGGTTGTCCAACCAGGGACTCTGTCCCAACTCGACGAGTCGCTGAAGATTGTTCATTGCGGGTTTCCCTCATTTTTCGGGTGGAGCCTTCGGGTCCGGGTCCTTGCAGGGGTTGGTGGAGCTCAGCCGAGCAGACGGTGGGCGGCGGTCACGACCGCCTCGGTCGAGATTCCGAGGTACTTCATCACCTCCGGCCCGGGAGCCGATTCGCCGAATCGGTCCACCGCCACGTGGATGTCCGCATAGCGGTCCCACCCCATGGACACCCCGGCCTCGACGGAGACCGTGGGCGTGCCGGGCGGCAGCACCGACTGGCGGTAGTCCGGTTCCTGGGCCTCGAAAAGCTCCCAGGAGGGCATGGAAACGACCCGGGCGGCGATGCCCTCGGACTGGAGGTGACGGGCGGCCTCGACACAGAGGTGGACCTCACTGCCAGTACCCACCAGCACCACGTCGGCGGGCTCCCCGGTGGGATCCACGATGGCGTAGGCGCCCCGGGCCAGGTTCCCCTCGGCGGCCGTCGCCTGGAGAACCGGCAGTCCCTGCCGGGACAGGATCAGGGCCACGGGGCCGTCCCCCTCGACGGCGACCTCGAGGGCCCGGGCGGTCTCGTTGGCGTCGGCGGGCCGAATCACCGTGAGCCCGGGTATGGCCCTTAGGGAGGCGACGTGCTCGACCGGCTGGTGGGTCGGCCCGTCCTCGCCGACGCCGATCGAGTCGTGGCTCCACACGAACAGCACCTTGGTGCCCATGAGGGCCGCCAGGCGCACCGCTCCGCGCATGTAGTCGGAGAAGACCAGAAAGGTACCCACGACGGGAACCACACCACCGTGGCGCGCCATGCCGTTGGCCATGGCTCCCATGGCGTGCTCGCGCACCCCGTAGGCGATGAGGCGTCCGGCCGGCTTCTTGGCACTCATCCGGTCGTCGTCGATGGCGACACCGGTGTTCCCGGTGAGATCGGCCGAGCCGGTCACCAGAGCCGGTACCCGTGGTACCACGGCCCCCAGGGACGCGGCCATGGCCTTGCGGGTGGCGATGCTGTCACCCGACTCGAAGCTGGGGAGATCCTCCTCCCAGCCCGGTAGGCCCCTTCCCTTCATGCAGGCCTCGTAGCGCTCCCGGTTGCCACCCCATTCCTCGAGCCTTTCCTCCCAGGCGCGGCGATGCTCGGCCCCACGACGTCCCGAGTGCCGGTAGGCGGAGAGCACCTCCTCGGGAACCTCGAACTCCCGGTCGGGGTCCAGCCCCAGGAATTCCTTGGCGGCCCTGATCTCGTCGGAATCGGTGATCGCCCCGTGGGCCTGGGGCGTGTCGACGGCATGGGGAAAGGACCAGCCGATGTGGGACCTCATGATGATGAGGGAAGGAGCGTCCTCGACCTCCTGGGCCCGTGAGATCGCCCTCTCGATGGTGTCGAGGTCGCGAGACATCTCACCGATGTTCTGCACGTGCCAGCCGTAGGCGGCGAAACGGGCGGCGGCGTCGTCGGAGAGGGTTATCTCCGTCGGGCCGTCGATGGTGATGTGGTTGTCGTCGTAGATGCATGTGAGGCGGCCGAGTTCCTGGTTCCCGGCCAGGGAGGCGGCCTCGTGGCTGATCCCCTCCATGAGGTCCCCGTCGGAGACGATGGCGTAGGTCCGGTGGTCGACGAGGGCCGGTCCGAACCGGGCCCTCAGGTGGCGTTCGGCCATCGCCATCCCCACCGCGTTGGCGATTCCCTGGCCGAGGGGGCCGGTGGTCATCTCGACCCCGGGGGTGTGACCCGCCTCGGGGTGACCGGGAGTCGGGCTGCCCAACTGACGGAACTGGCGGAGGTCGTCGAGCTCGAGGCCGTGTCCGGTGAGGTACAGCATCGAGTACAGCAGCATCGAGGCGTGCCCGGGGGAGAGCACGAAGCGGTCGCGGTCCCGCCACTCGGGTTCGGCGGCGTCGTACTTCATGACCCTGGTCCACAGGACGTGGGCCAGGGGGGCGAGAGCCATGGCGGTACCCGAATGGCCCGATCGGGCCTTGCGCACGGCATCCATGACCAGACCCATGATCGTGTGGATCTGACGGGTCTCGAGTTCGTCGACGGTCAACATTCCTCCCGGTGCTCCGCGACGGCCAACCCTACCGGGCCGCCCCGGCTACTCAGGTCCTTGCGCAGCGGTGTCGGCCGCCGAACCGGCCCGGGCGGTGACCGTCAACGGAACGGTGACCGGAGGTCCACCGCCGACGGCGCACCTGGCCTCGATCGTTCCCGGCTCGGTCCAGGTCAGGCCCTGACGGATCAGGCGGTAGGCGAAACGTCCCGGGTCGATCTCCAGGGTGTGGGTCACACGATCCAGAACACGCCCCTCCCGGAGGAAACTGACCGTCAGGTCAGTGGTGGCGGGCACCCGGGCCGGCCCCCGGACGAGCACCAGGAGGTGGGTGTCCAGGCGGGCGGGAAACTCGGTCTCCAGGGATTCGGAGAAGTGCACGCCGGTGAGATCCATGCGGGTGGTTCCGCCACCCCCGTCCCGTAGGGAGAAACCATCGACGAAGAGGGCCGAGACGATCTGCATGGGCCGAAACTACCCTCGCCTGGGGGAGGCGATCCGCGATCGCCCGGGTCCGGCCGTCAACCGTGGATCGCCCGGCCGGCGGACCACACCTTCCGGGGTTCCAGCTCGGGACCGACCAGCACCATGTCGGCCCTGAAACCCGGTTCGAGGCTCCCGCGGTCGGACAGGCCCACGGCGAGGGCCGGCTCCGTGGCCGAGGCTCTCACCCCTTCCCTCAGATCGGCACCGGTGGCCATGAGAACGCCCAGACACCCCGACATCCTCACGGTGGAACCGGCCAGGGTGCCGTCGGGCAACCGGGCCGGGCTCCCGTCCCCGCCGCCGACGAGTCCCCGGTTGAGATGGGCGACCGAATCGGACACCACGACCATCCCTCCGTCCGGTCGGGTCGAACGCACCAGGCGAACGACATCGGGCGACACGTGGTGGCCGTCGGCGATGACGCAGACAGCGAGATCGGGGTCGTTCAGGGCCCAAAGCGCCAGTCCTCCCCGCCGATGGTGGATTCCGCTCATGGCGTTGAACAGATGGGTGACCATCGTGGCGCCCGCCGAACGGACATCGTCGAACTGGGCCCGGGTGGGAGCCGAGTGGCCGATGGACACCGTGATCCCCCGCTCGGCGAGGATCGTCGCCCCCTCCGGGGCCCCCTCGGCCTCGGGGGCGAGAGTCATCAGGCGGACGACGGGTGGGAGATCCCTCAGGAACGCCGGATCGACGGGGCGGAGCCATTCCCGGGGGTGGGCGCCGGGCCGGTTGCCGAGGAACGGTCCCTCGAGATGGACACCCACGATCGCCGGTCCACCCGGTGAGGAGGCGGCGACGGCGGAGACGTTGTCGAGGAGGGGCTCGTAGTCGGACAGGGGTCGGGTGACGACGGTGGGCATCCAGGAGGTGACGCCACCGGCGGCGAGGGACGATCCGATCGCGACCCAGGCCTCGTCGTCACCGGAACGGGCCGCAGACGGAACGTCGACCGGCCCCAGGCCGTTCACCTGCAGGTCGATGAAGCCCGGCAGAAGTATTCGGGCCTCACCTCCCGACCCGAGTCTCGCCAGCTCCGCAAGGCCCAGGGGGAGGTCGGTTTCCCTACCGTGGACCGCGGTGACCACACCTCGGTCGAACTCCACCCCGGCGTCGAGCAGACAGCGGCGACCGGTCATGAGCAGGTCGGCCGTGACGAGTTCGGGGGTGCTCAAGTCAGCTCAGCTCGGTTTCGGTCCTGTCGGGAGGTATGGCGACGCCGTGGTGTGGCCTCGGGGGAATCGAGCGGCCGGACGGCCGTGACGGCCGGGGACATTAGTGCAGTATCCCGGCACGGTATGGTCCCTCGATGACTCTGAGACTTGGAATCGACCTGGACGGGGTGGTGGCCGACTTCTCGGCCGGTTGGGTCGAGTGCTACAACCGGGACTTCGGGACTTCCCTCGATGCCTCCGACATGCAGGTGTGGGACGCCCCGGCGGAGATGACCCATTTCGCCGACATGGACGGCTTCTGGGAATGGGCCCGCGAATGTGGCGGTGGTCACAGCCTGTTTCGGGTCCTGCGGCCCTATCCCGGCGCTCTCGAAGCGTTGGACGAGCTGAACCGCCTGGGTCACCACCTGGTCATCGTGACCACGAAGCCCGACTACGCGGTCTCCGACACCTACGCCTGGTTGGCTGAGCACGGTGTCCCCGCCACCGAGGTACACATCGTGTGGGACAAGACCAGGGTGGTCTGCGACGTGTACGTCGAGGACGGTCCCCACAACCTCGAGGCCCTGGCCCTCAAGAGATCGGAGGCACTGATCATCCGTTATGTGAGGCCGTGGAACGATCCCGTCCCCGGTGTCGTCGACGCCCGGGACTGGGACGAGGTGCTCGAACTCATAGCGGAGCGGTCCCGGGGTCGGACCTGAGCGGATCTCGGTCCGAACGGCTACTGAGCACCGCTCCGAGCCCCTCCTCCGTCCGGTCCGGCCGGGGGCCGGGGCGGGAAACGGCGCGCCGACCACTTCTGAGTGACTAGCGTGATGATCGAGCGGACCCCGTCCCGCTTCAGGAGGACAACATGAGCAAGCGATTCTGGCTGATTCTCGCCGCCATCGCCCTGATCGCCGCGGCCTGCGGCGACTCGGGTGACAACGGTGAGGCGGCATCGACCACCGCGGCCCCCGCGGCGACAAC
>DRKF01000319.1 GCA_011051915.1 Acidimicrobiales bacterium
AAAGAGTCGGAGGTATCTGATGGTAAGACGGCTTCTCGTGCTCGGAGCCGGCGCGGCCGGAACCATGGCCGCGAACAAGCTCCGCAGGAAGCTCGACGAGGACTGGATCGTGACCGTCGTCGACGCCGACGACGAGCACCACTATCAACCGGGGTATCTGCTGCTCCCCTTCGGGGAGTACGAGCCCGCCGACCTGGTGAAGTCCCGTCGTTCGCTGCTCGATCCCGCCGTCGACCTCGTATACGGCGAGATCGACCTGGTGGAGCCCGACAAGTCCTCGGTGAAGCTCACCGACGGTCGTAGCCTCGACTACGACCAGCTCATAATCGCCACCGGCACCCACCCGCGTCCCGAGGAGACCCCGGGGCTGGACTCCGACGAGGCCGGAGTTTCGATCCACAGCTTCTACACCCTCGAGGGTTCGGTCGCCCTCAGGGACGCCCTGGCCGACTGGGAGGGCGGCAGGCTGGTCATCAACATCGTCGACATGCCGATCAAGTGCCCGGTGGCGCCCCTGGAGTTCACCTTCCTCGCCCACGCCTTCTTCGAGGATCGGGGTCTCGCCGACAAGGTCGACATCACCTACGTGACCCCCCTGCCCGGTGCCTTCACCAAGCCGGTCGCCTCGAAGTTCCTCGGTGACATGCTCGATGTCCGCGGCATCTCGGTGGAATCCGACTTCTACATAGAGGAGGTCGACTCCGAGGGCCACCGACTGGTGAGCTACGACGAGAGGGAGGTTCCCTACGACCTTCTCGTGACCATTCCCCTCAACATGGGCGCCGCCTACATCGGACGATCGGGTCTGGGGGACGAGCTCGATCACGTCCCGGTGGACAAGCACACGTTCCTCTCACGCGATCACGACAACATCTTCGCCATAGGGGACGCCGCCAACCTGCCGACCTCCAAGGCCGGATCAGTCGCCCACTTCTCCGTGGATGTCCTCACCGAGAACTTCGTGGACCACATCAACGGCCGCCCCATGCGCCACCACTTCGACGGGCACTCCAACTGCTTCATCGAATCGGGCCACGGCAAGGCCAGCCTGATCGACTTCAACTACGACACCGAACCGCTGCCCGGGAAGTACCCGCTGCCCGGAGTCGGTCCCCTGACCCTGCTGGGTGAGACGGAGATGAACCACTGGGGCAAGCTGCTCTTCCGGTCCATCTACTGGAACGTACTCATGCCCGGCCGTCCCCTGTTCGTCCCCGCCGACATGAGCATGCTCGGCAAGATCCCCCAGGAGGCCTGAGCGCCGTGCCCTCCACCGAAACCACGACAACCGGCCTGTCCCTCGAGGACAAGATCGATCTGCTCACCGAGCAGGTGGCCGCTCTGACCGCCCGGGCCGAACGGAACGACGTCAACACCGAGTGGCTGAGGGACCTCGCCCGCGATCTGCGACCCGTGGGGTACGGCGCCACCGACCTGGCGACCCGTTCCCTGGCGATCTACGACGACAAGGGTTACTTCGAGTTCGCCAAGGCCGTGGGCGGGGTCCTCGACCAGGTGGTCACGGGATTCACGCCCGAGGAGATCGATCAACTGGGTCAGAACATCGTGCTCATCCTGCGCACGGTCAAGGAGATGACCCAGCCCGAGGTGATGGGCCTGCTGCAGCAGACCGCCACCGCCGTGCAGGAGACCGAACACGAGATAGCCGAACACCCGGCCAAGCCCCCGTCCCTGTTCGCCATCGCCAAGCAGCTGCGCGACCCCGAGGTGAGGGTCGGGCTGGATCGGGCCCTGGGACTGCTCCGCTCCCTGGCCGCAGGGCCCACGGCTCGAGCCACAAGCTGAACCACTTCTCCCGAACAGACCGATTCATCACGCCCACAGGAGGCACTGAGAATGTCCACCACCACCATCGCCGGCCACGAGATCGAGGTCAACGAGGAAGGATTCCTCACCGATCCCGATCAATGGACGCCCGACATGGCCGAGGCCCTGGCCACCCAGATCGGGATCACACTCACCGACGAGCACCGCAGGATCATCGACTTCCTGCGCAAGGACTTCGCCGAGACCGGCGAGACCCCCACCCTGCGCCGGGTGACCAAGGTCGGGGGCTTCCCGACCAAGGAGCTCTTCAAGCTGTTCCCCAAGAAGCCGGCCAAGAAGATGGCCTACATCGCCGGCCTGCCCAAGCCCCACGGCTGCGTCTGAGCGCTCGGCCCGCCGACCGGGCTGATACGCCGGACCTGTCTCCCAACCTGACAACAATTCACGGACCGAGGTTCAACCAATCATGACCGCCACGGAAACAGCCGCCCCCATCGTTCCCGACTTCGGCGACGACGACACCGACCGAAAGATCTGCTTCATCTGCTCCAAGGGCAGCCTCGACATGGCCTACCCGGCCCTGATCATGGCCAACGCCGCCCTGGGCGAGGGGATCGAGACCCACATCTTCTTCACCTTCTGGGGCATGGACATGATCAACAAGAAGACGATGGAGCACCTGCACTTCAGCATCCTCGGGAACCCGGCCACCCACATGCCCCAGGCCCTCGGTGGCTTTCCGGGCATGACGGCCCTGGCCACCAAGATGATGAAGAAGCAGATCGCCGATCTCGACGTACCCGAGGTGCCGGAGTTCCTCGAACTCATAGCCGACGCCGGTGGCCACCTGTGGGCCTGCAAGATGTCGGTGGACATGATGAAACTCGATGAGGCCGACATGGCCGACGTGGTCGAGGACGTGATCACCGCCACGGAGTTCATAGAACTCAGCGAAGGCGCTCAGGTCATCTTCATCTGAGGGCACCCGACCCTCAGACGTACGAAGTCAGGTGGGGCTCGCCCAGTCACCCTCGTCTCCGTTGATCTTGACTGAGCGGACCTCGGGGCGAGCCTCGAGCGCGCCGGCGAGATCGAGAAGTTGCCCTTCGGTGCCGGTACGCGACTGCACCATCAGATGCACCCGCCTGAGGTCGGGGCGGTCCTTCTTGGCGATGTCGTTGATGATGAGACGTTCGATCTTCCCGCCGATGTGGTCGACCTGGGTCAGCACCGGGCCGATGGTCCCGTGTCCGACGTCGTACTCCAACTCGAGTGTGGTCAGGGTGTGACCGACCCGCGCGGTGATCCTCTTCACGGCCCGCAGCACGATCAGCACCACCATGATGATCCCCAGGGATCCGGCGACGAAGCTCAGATCGGCGACCGCGGCGGCCAACCCCATGGCACCGCTGGCCCAGATCGTGGACGCGGTGGTCAGGCCCCGTACGCCGAAGCCGTCGCGAAGTATCGCGCCGGCGCCGATGAAGCCGATTCCGGACACGACCTGAGCCGCGATTCGGGTGGGGTCGACAACAGCCGTACCCCAGTCCAAAGTGCCGGTGAGGGCGAAGATCGCCGAACCTCCGGCCACGAGAGCATGGGTCCGCACCCCGGCGGGGTGGTCCCGGATCTGACGTTCGACACCGATCACCGCCCCGGCGATCACGGCCAGGCCCACCCGGGCCAGGAGTTCAGGAGTCAATTGGTACTCCTTCGGTGGAGGACGCCGTGCATAAGCTCGGAAGGAGTCAAGGCTAGGACAATCCCGCCGGGCTCACCCGGAAACACGCCGCAGGCGATCCGGCCACCGCTCCGAAGTGCCGGCCCGCGCCGCTGCCGCGCGATTCCGCACCAGGCGGGGAGCGGTAGAATGGCAGCACACGGTGGAACGGAAAAGGAGCGACCATGAAGAAGCTCATCGTCGCGTTCGCCGCCGCACTGCTGATCACCGCGTGCGGAGACAGCGGCAGTTCGATCAGCGAACAGGTACTGGAGAACCAACCCGGCGTCTCCGACGTTCAGATCGGTGACAACGGCTCATCGGCCACCATCCAGGTCGAGGAGAACGGCACCTCGGCCACCATCGCCGTGGGCGGAGCGGAGATCCCCGAGGATTTCCCGATCCCGCTCCCCGACGGGGGCGAGACCGGCAGCGTCATCCAGTCCACCGGTCCGGAGGGTCAGAGCAGTGGATCGGTAGTCGTGGCCTATCCGGCCGAACGATGGGACGAGATTCTGGCGTTCTACCAGAACTGGGCGGAGACCCTGCCCCCCGACCGGTTCGTGAACGTCATCAGCGGAGCCTCGCCGGCCGCTCAGATCTTCAGCGAACAGGCCGGTGTGAGCGTGAACCTCGGTGTCAGCGATGACCAGGTTCTCGTGATCGCCACCACCGGTACCCCCTGAGAGGGCTCGACGGCACCGGTCACATCCGCCTCGGCCCCGGCGGAACCGTGTCGGAACAGCCTCGATCGCCACTCTGGCCGGTCATCGGCCCGGATCGACATCCAACCAGATCGGGGCGTGGTCGGAGGGACGCTCGGTCGCCCTCTCGACCCGATCCACCTCGGTGGCCGTGACCCTGGGGGCCAGGACTTCGTCCACCAGGGCCAGATCGATTCGCATGCCCCGGTTCTCAACCAGGGGGCTGCGGTAGTTCCACCAGGTGAAGAGGCCCGGTGATGGGTCACGCTCCCGGAACACGTCCCGCAGACCCAGATCGACCAGCGCCGCCACCGCCTCGCGTTCGGGGGGGCTGGCGTGGGTCCGGTGCCGCCAGCGGACCGGATCGTAGATGTCGATGTCGGCGGGGGCCACGTTGAAGTCACCGACGGCTATCTGGGGTGTGTCGCCACCGAGCAGCTGCACGTGGCCACGGAGTCTCTCCAACCACACCAGTTTGAACAGGTAGTGGGGATCGTCGAGGGCCCGGCCGTTGGGAACGTAGACCGAATGAATCCTGATCCCGGCGCACACCGCTCCCACCAGCCGTGCCTCGCGATAGGCGCCCCGTTGAGGACCCCGGAATCCCTTCTCGATCGACTCCAACCCGACCCGGCTGGCGATGGCCACACCGTTGCGGGGACCGTCCCCATGATGGACGACCTCGTAGCCGAGGGCCTCCAGCTCGCCGTGGGGGAAGTCGGCGTCGGCGCAGCGGGTCTCCTGGAGGGCGAGGACATCGGGAGCGAAGCGTCGAACCCACGACACCACCATGGGCATCCGTACCCGGATGGAGTTCACGTTCCAGGAGGCGATCCGCACCGGAGGGACTGTAGCCAAGGTCCCGAGGATGGCCCACCCCGTTCGGAAACGACCCTGTCAGTCCCCTAGGATACCCCTGGGGGGCAGGCCCATCTGCCCCGATCCCACCTCGGAGTCCGGCTTGCCCACCCCTGTGAAATCGCGTGATTCGTCAACCTCGGCCAGACGAGGGTCCCTTCCCCGGACCCTCGTGGCCGTGCTCTCGGCCATCGTGGTTCTCCTGGCCGCCTGCAGCGCATCGGGCCCGAACGGATCGATCGTCATCGACGCCGAACCGGCTCCGACTCCCGAGACCGGGTCCTTCCCCACCATGGGGGCCGACGAGTTCGAGGCGGTTCTGGCCGGCCTCGAAGGACAACCCTTCATCGTGAACATCTGGGCCTCGTGGTGCGGGCCCTGTCGTACCGAGACGCCGCTGCTCGCCCGGGCGTCGGAGGAGTACGCCGGGAGGGTCACCTTCATCGGTGTCGCCTCCAAGGACAACCGTCAGGACTCTCTCGACTTCATCGACGAGTACGGACTCACCTACCTGAACGTGAGTGACCGTCAGGGAGAGATCCGCCGCTGGATGGGCCTGCGCGGCTTCCCCACCACCTTCTTCTTCGACGCCGAGGGCAATCTGCAGGCCAGTATCGTCGGAGGAGTCTCCGAACAGCGGCTGGCCGCCCTGCTCGAGGATCTCCTCAGATGACCTC
>DRKF01000320.1 GCA_011051915.1 Acidimicrobiales bacterium
GACTCGAGGTCGGGACCGATGTCGCGACCGACGTCGGCCACGGGCGGTCCGTGGCGGTTCCCGGGGGGTTCGACGCCGCCGGACCGGTGGGGATCTTCGGGCCCCACGGCGGGCTCCTGGCGGTCTACGAGCGTGACGGCGACGCCCTGCGTCCCGTGGTGGTGCTGGCCCCGGCCTGAGTATCGTCCCCGACCCCGTGGGGGACCGGCAGCGGCGAGACGGTAGCGTTCGGAGGGTGGAGATCATTCGTGACATGGACTGGTGCCCCAGCCCGCCCAACGGCACGGTGCTGACCGTGGGCCAGTACGACGGGGTGCATCGTGGTCATCGGGCCGTGATATCGGAGATGCACCGCCTGGCGGCGGAGCGAGGGTGTCGTACCGCGGTGGTCACCTTCGACGTACATCCGGCGTCGGTGGTGAGGCCCGAGTCGGCGCCCCTGCTGCTCTCCACCCTCGACACCAAGCTGGAGCTCCTGGCCGAGACCGGGGTGGACTACACCCTGGTGGTCCATTTCGACGAGCTGAGGGCCAAGGAGGCGCCCGAGGAGTTCGTCCGGGATGTCCTGATCAACTGCCTTTCGGCCCGGGCGGTCGTCGTCGGCGACGACTTCCACTTCGGGTACCAACGCCGCGGAGACGTGGCCCTGCTCGAGGCCATGGGCCGCGAGGCCGGTTTCGAGGTGGTGGGTCTGCCCCTGGTGCACCAGCTGGGGAAGACGGCGGAGATCCTGTCGTCGACGAGTATCCGGGCCGCCCTCAGCCGTGGTGATCTGGAGACCGCCACCCGGATGCTCGGCCGCAACTACGAGATCAGGGGCACCGTCGAGCCGGGGGACCGCAGGGGTCGGACCATCGGTTTTCCCACCGCGAACATCCCCACTCCCGTCGAGCTGCAGCTACCGGCCGACGGGGTGTACGCCGCCCACTACGTCAGGCCGGACGGAACCGTGTATCCGGCGGCGGTGAACATCGGCCGCCGCCCCACGTTCTACGAGGAGGCCGACCGTTCTCTCGTCGAGGCCCATCTGATCGGATTCCGGGGGGACCTCTACGGTGAGGAGGCCCGGGTCCAGTTCGTGAAGCGTCTCCGGGGCGAGGTCCGCTTCGCCGGGGTCGAGGAGCTCAAGGCCCAGCTGGCCACCGACGTGGAACAGGCCGCAGCCGTCCTGGCCGGTTGAGCGCCGGTAACCCCCGGAGCCCGGCTCCCTCCGATGGGAATGACGCCTTCGGCCCTTGGTCTGTGGGCCGGGAATGACGCCTTCGGCCCTTGGTCTGTGGGCCGGGAATGACGCCTTCGGTCCTTGGTCTGTGGGCCGGGAACGACCTCTCCGCCCCGACTATGTCCGGTGGGGTACGGGAGCTGGTAGCATTTCCACTCGTGCACCGCACCCCTTCGGGGTGACTCCTGCACGCACACCCCCTCTCTCTTGCGTCCCTCTTTCCCGCGACGCGACAAAGGTACGAAGGATTCATGCCGGACAAGTCCGCCACAATTGCCGAAAACCGTCTCCACGAGACCGACACCGGGTCTCCGGAGGTGCAGGTCGCTCTGCTCAGCGAGCGCATCACCCACCTCACCGAACACCTCAAGACCCACAAGAAGGACCACCACAGCCGCCGGGGCCTGCTCATGCTGGTGGGGCGCCGCCGCCGTCTGCTGAAGTACCTCAGGGACAACGACGTCGACCGCTACCGGGCCCTCATAGCCAAGCTGGGTCTCAGGCGCTGAATCGGGAGCGGCCCCACCGGGGCCGCTCGTTCCGCGTCTGGGCCGTCCCGGAGCGGAACGACCCGTTGGGGGTCGTGACCCACCCGTGTGGCCCGAGAGGTCGGCGGGGGTGGGTGACGTCACTCGATCGAGTCAAAGAGAAATGGATGGGAAGGCCCCGTCCTTAAGGAGAAATCCCATGGCAGATGCCATATCAGTAACCGGTCCCATATCGGGGACCGACAAAGAGATCACCCTGGAGACCGGCAAGCTCGCCGGACTCGCCAACGGGGCGGTCACCGTCAGGATCGGCAACACCCAGGTGTTGGTGACCGCAACCGCGTCGAAGCCCCGCGAGGGCATCGACTTCTTCCCCCTGACCGTCGACATCGAGGAGCGGATGTACGCCGCGGGACGTATTCCCGGGTCGTTCTTCCGTCGTGAGGGTCGGGCGTCGGAGGACGCCATCCTCACCTGTCGGCTCATCGACCGCCCGCTGCGGCCGAATTTCGCCAAGGGCTACCGCAACGACACCCACATCGTGGGTACGATCCTCGGCGTCGACGGTGAGAACCCCTATGACGTGATCGCCCTCAACGGTGCGTCGGCCGCCCTCAGCATCAGCGGGCTGCCCTTCGAGACCCCCATCGGCGCGGTCCGGATCGCCTACTCCGTGGAGGGCGAGTGGATCCCGTTCCCCACCTACGTCGAGGGTGAGGCGTCGACCTTCGAGATGGTCGTGGCCGGCCGCGAGCTCGACAACGGCGACATCGCCATCATGATGGTCGAGGCCGGAGGCTCCGAGAAGTCCTTCGAGTACTACGCCGAGGGCGCCCCCAAGGTCGACGAGGCCGTGCTGACCAGTGGGCTGGAGGCCTCCAAGGCCTGGATCGCCGATCTGATCGAACTGCAGCGGAACCTCAGGTCCCAGGTGGGAGAGGTGCCCGAAGCCTCGTGGACCCCGATCGTGGACTACTCCGACGAGGTCTTCGCCCGGGTCTCGGAGGTGGCGACCCCCAAGCTGACCGAGGTCATGAGCATCGCCGACAAGGCCGAGCGGGAGACCGCCCAGGCCATGGCGACCGCCGAGATCAAGGCCCAGTTGGAGGACGAGTTCTCCGAACTGCCGAACGCGGCCAAGCAGATCTCCTCGGCCATCAGGGCCGTCACCAAGGGCATCGTGCGGCGCCGCATCGTCGAGGACGGTTTCCGCATCGACGGCCGGGGCACCTCCGATCTGCGGCCCCTGTCGGCCGAGGTCGGGCTACTCCCGACCGCTCACGGTTCGGGACTGTTCCAGAGGGGCGAGACCCAGGTGCTGAACGTCACCACCCTGGGCATGTCCCGGATGGAGCAGATGATCGACACCCTCAACCCCGCCGATCGCAAGCGCTACATCCACCACTACAACTTCCCGCCCTACTCCACCGGTGAGGCCGGGTTCATGAGGGGCCCCAAGCGCCGCGAGATCGGTCACGGCGCCCTGGCCGAGAAGGCCCTTCTGCCGGTGGTGCCCAGCAAGGAGGAGTTCCCCTACACCCTCCGTCTGGTGTCCGACGTGCTTTCGTCCAACGGCTCCACCTCGATGGCCTCGGTATGCGCCTCGAGTCTGTCGCTGATGGACGCCGGTGTCCCGATCAAGGCCCCCGTGGCCGGTATCGCCATGGGCCTGGTCCACATGGACGGCAAGTACACCACCCTCACCGACATCCTCGGAGCCGAGGACGCCTTCGGCGACATGGATTTCAAGGTGGCCGGTACGGCCGACGCGGTGACGGCACTTCAGCTCGACACCAAGATCGAGGGAATTCCGGCCGAGGTTCTCGCCGACGCCCTCGACCAGGCCCGCAAGGCCCGCCTGACCATCCTCGAGGTGATGAAGGAGGCCATCCCCGCACCCCGTGAGGATGTCGGTCCGAACGCCCCGAAGATCGTCAGCTTCGAGATCCCCGTGGAGAAGATCGGTGAGGTCATCGGCCCGCGTGGCAAGGTGATCAACGCCATCCAGGACGAGACCGGAGCCGACATCAACGTCGACGACGACGGCACCGTGGGCATCGTCAGCATCGGATCCACCGATCGGGCCGTGGTCGAGGAGGCCGAGCGTCAGGTCCGCCTGATCATCAACCCCCCGACCGCCAATGTCGGCGAGGTGTACTCCGGTCGGGTGGTGAACATCACCAAGTTCGGGGCCTTCGTCAACATCCTCCCCGGTACCGACGGCCTGCTGCACATCTCCAAGATCGGAGGCGGCAAGCGCATCGACAAGGTCGAGGACGTCCTCAGCCTCGGTGATGTGGTCGAGGTCAAGGTCGACGACATCGACCCCAACGGCAAGCTGTCGCTGTCGCTGGCCGGTGAGGCCCCCTCCGGTGGTTCGGGGAGCCGGTCGGAATCGCGACCGTCGGGCGAGTCGTCGTCCTCGGGTGACTCCGGACGGCGTACCACCCGGCGTCGGGGAGCCGAGCAGGACTCCGGTTCGGGCGAGTCCTCCAGGTCCGAGGCGGAGAGCTCACCGCAGAGGGAACGGACCAACGTGTCGTTCAAGGAGACGTTCGACGCCAAGGCGGCGGAGAAGTTCGGCGATCTGGGTCCGGCGACCGACCGCGGTCGCGGCCGGGGCCGCCGTCGCAGCCGGCGTTGACGTCGTCGGGGGCCGCTGAGGCGGCGCCCCGTCGTGGAGGGGGCCCGGTGTGGCCCCCGATGCGCAACTGATGTCATGATCGAGAGCCGGGGCCCCAGGGTCCCGGCTCCGCTCATTTCCCGATGCGACCGAGGACGGACAACCACATGACGGAATCGGCTATCAAGGTCGCGGTCTCGGGGGCCGGTGGCCGAATGGGTCGAACCGTGTGCGAGGCGGTCGCCTCCGCTCCCGATCTGGAATTGGTGGGAGCGGTGGATCCGGGCTGGGCGGGCACACTCGTCGACGTGGCTACCGGCCGGCCGGTCAGCGAGCCGGGAACGGGTCGCACCGTCGAGGTGGTGGCCGCCATGGAGGCTCTCGAATCCCGTCCCGACGTGGTGGTGGACTTCACCGTCGTCGACTCGGCGCGGGCGAACCTGGACTGGTGTGCGACCAACGGTGTTCACGCGGTGGTGGGAACCACCGGTTTCGAGGGGGCCGACCTGGACCACTTCGCCTCGGTGTTCACCGCCAGCAACTGTCTGATAGCCGCCAACTTCGCCATCGGCGCGGTCCTCATGATGCGCTTCGCCGAGATGGCGGCGCCGTGGTTCGACTCCGCCGAGATCATCGAGCTCCACCACGACGCCAAGGTGGACGCCCCCTCGGGAACCGCCCTGGCCACGGCGGAGAGGATGGCCGCGGCATCCACGGAGTGGACACCGGACCCCACCGCGAACGAGAAGCTTCCCGGCGCCCGGGGAGGGGAGGGACCGGCCGGTATCCACATCCACTCGGTTCGGCTACGGGGCCTGGTGGCGCACCAGGAGGTGATGCTGGGAACCGTGGGTCAGACCCTGACCATCCGTCACGACTCCTACGACCGGACCTCGTTCATGCCCGGTGTGCTCCTGGGATGCCGGCGTATCGCCGACCACCCCGGACTGACGGTGGGTCTCGACTCCTTCCTGGAGATCCGGTGACCGGGGGTCGGGAGCGGGGAGCGCGTCGGGTGGGACCGCCGCGACCCCGAGTGGTGTGTGTGGGCAGCCTGAACCACGACATCACGGTGTGGGTTCCCCGGCGGCCTGGCCCCGACGAGACCATCCACGGGGACCGGGTGGCCGAGTTCCGTGGGGGCAAGGGTGCCAATCAGATCGTGGCCGCGTCCCGCCTGGGCGCCGAGGCATCGATGGTCGGGTGTGTGGGCAACGACGCCCGGGGTGGGTTTCTGCTCGAGGGTCTGGACCTCGACGGCGTCGACCACCGCCATGTGTTCCGGGTGGACGAGCCCACCGGGGTGGCGTTGATAACCATCGATCCCGAGGACGTCTCGATCATCGTGGTGGCCGGGGCCAACGCCGCGTTGAGCGCCGAGATGGTCGAGGAGTCCGGTGAGACCATCACCGCTGCCGATGTCCTGCTGCTCCAGGGTGAGGTCGGAGCGGCCGCCGCGGCCGCCGCCGCCCGTATCGCCCGGGAGGCGGGTACGCGGGTCGTGTTCAATCCGGCGCCCTTCAACGAGGTGGCTCCCGCCGTCCTGCCTCTGGCCGACGTGGTGATCGTGAACCGGGGGGAGGCCCGCATGCTCGCCGAGGTGGCGCCCAAGGTGGAGGTGGAAACCCTGGTGACCACCCTGGGGGCCGGGGGCTCCGAGGTCAGATTCCGTGGCGAGGTGACCCTGGTCGAGGGGTTCGAGGCCGTGGTCGTGGATCCCACCGGGGCGGGCGACTGTTTCGCTGCCGCTCTGGCGGTGGCCCTGGCCGAGGGCGC
>DRKF01000321.1 GCA_011051915.1 Acidimicrobiales bacterium
GCCCAGTCCCACGGTCATGCCGCGATCCAACATGTCGGTGAGTCGGGCCGTTCCCGAGGCGATCTTGGCGTTGGACTGCGGACAGTGGGCGACGGCCACCCCTCCGGCGGCGAACAGATCGAGGTCGGTGTCGTCCATCCACACACAGTGGGCCGCCAGCAGACGGGGTACCTCGAGCAGACCCAGACGCTCGAACAGGCGGGGAACCGAGCCGTACTTCTCTCTCAGGTGGGTGTCTTCGCCCTGGGACTCGGCCACGTGGGTGTGCAGCACCATGTCCTGTTCGAGGGCGATGGAAGCGGCCAGCTCGAGGGCCTCCACCGGGACGGTGTAGGCCGAGTGGGGAGCGATGCCGATCTCGATCAGGGGGTCGTCGGCGAAGGTGTCCCGCAGTGGGACGGCGGCCCGGGCCTGCTCCTCCCAGGTGCCGAAGCGGTGCCAGCCGGGACCGTCGACGATGGGGGAGCACACGACCGAGCGCAGCCCCGCGGTCGATGCGGCCCGGGCCAGCGACTCCGACCACAGGTACATCTCACAGGTGGTGGTCACGCCGTAGCGGAGCAGCTCGTCGGCGGCGAGAGTCATTCCCCACCACACGTCCTCGGCGCTCATCTGGGCCTCGCGGGGCCACATCACCCCGGTCAACCAGTCGTGGAGCGGCAGCCCCTCCCCCGCTCCCCGCAGCAGGGTCATGGGGGAGTGGCAGTGGACATTCACCAGGCCCGGCATCAACAGGCCACCGACGTCGAGCACCTCGGCCCCGGCCGGGTCCGGTGCCTCCCCGGGCGCCCCCACCCATGAGATGGAGTCTCCGGTGATGTCGACCACACCGGGCGTCAGCACCCGGTTCGAATCATCGAGGGTGACCACCGCATCGGCCAGCAGCCTGACCTCGGGTGCCGTCGGGGTGGATGGTGGGGTCACGGTCGGGGCTCCTTGGACGCAGGGTGGTTGGCGGCGGGTCCGCACCTCGGGGCCGATCGGGGGCCGGCCGTGAGCGGTCTCACCATGTCGGGCGGGTCAGCATCCCGCCGTCGACCACGAGATCGGCCCCGGTGATCCAGCGGGAGGCGTCGGAGAGCAGGAACATCACGGCGTCGGCGACATCGGTGGGGTGGCCCAGACGACCCAGGGGAGCCGACCTCTTCCAGCGTTCGACACCCTCGGGCCAGTCGTCGGCCAGTCGGGCACGGTCGATGAGACCGGGGGACACGGAGTTGACGCGGATCCCCACCGGGCCCAGCTCCTGGGCGGCGGACCGGGTCCACATGAGCACGGCGGCCTTGGCCGTGGCGTACAGACCGTGGCCGGGTGCCGGTTGACGGCCCTCGATCGACGCCACGTTGACGATCGCGGCCGTCGCCGGGACCCCCGAGGCCGCCCTCTGCTCGGCGATCACGCGGGCGAACTCGCCGGTGATGGCGATCACCGCGTCCAGGTCGACGGAGCGGATGGTTTCCCAGTCGTCGGAGATCTCGCCGGCCACGTCGACGGCGGCGTTGTTGACCACACCGTCGAGACCACCCAGAGCCCGGCGGGCCTGCCGGACACAGGTGGTGGGGTCGTCGGTCAGGTCGGAGGCCACCGCGGTGGCCCACCCCCCGGCGGCCCCGATGTCGGCCACCACCTCCTCGGCCCGCCGCATCGAGGCCCCGGTGGAGCGGCAGTGCACGGCCACCTGGGCTCCGGCCTCGGCCAGTCTGCGGGCGGTGACCGAACCGATTCCACCTCCGGCACCGGTCACCAGGATGCGGCGCCCGTCCAGGTTCATCAGGTCGGAGGCCGGCACGGGTTGGGGCGGGATGCCCATTGCTCACCTCCGGACAGGGCGGCCGAGAGCGCCCGAGTGTGACTCGACGGGAATCGATTGAATTCGATTGCGTACCGATGCTAGCTTTCCCGACACAGTACACATTCGTGCAAAGGTTGCACATTCGTGCAGACACGAGCCGTGTGACGTTTTCGTAGACATCGACGGAGACATCAACGGAGACATGCGCAGATACAGCAATGCGGCGGCCGGAGGGCGGGAGTCACCCTCCGGGGCGCCACAGGAGGATCAGGCCTTGGACGAGACGAATGGCTGATACGGCCTCCGACGGTGGTGTCGACCATCCGGTGACCGTGGCCTGGGCGGGAGACCACCTGCGCATCATCGACCAGACCCTCCTGCCGGGCGAGGAGCGCCACATCGACCTCACGACCGTCGACGAGGTGGTCGACGCCATCTCCAGGTTGGCGGTTCGGGGCGCACCGGCGATCGGTGGGGTGGGGGGTTACGGCCTGGTCACCGCTCTGGACGAGGCTCGACCGGCCGACGTCGAGGAGGCCCGCCGGGTGCTGGCCCGGGCCGCCGAACGCATCGGCACCGCCCGCCCCACCGCGGTGAACCTGTCCTGGGCGGTCGGGCGGGTACGAAGGGCGGCCGAGAACGCCGAATCGGTCGCCGCGATCCGGGACCGGGCTCTCCGGGAGGCCCGCAGTATCGTTGACGAGGATCGCCGGTCGTGCGCCGAGATGGGCCGGTTCGGGGCCGAGGAACTGGCCGACCGGCACCGCATCATGACCCACTGCAACGCCGGCCGCCTGGCCACCCTGGGTATCGGCACCGCCCTGGGTGTGATCTACGCCAAGGCCGACGCCGGGCATCCGGTGGAGGTGTTCGCCCCCGAGACCCGCCCTCTGCTCCAGGGGGCCCGACTGACATCGTGGGAGCTGCACCGCTCGGGCATCCCCGTCACCGTCCTCCCCGACTCCGCCGCCGCCATGCTGCTCCACTCCGGGAGGGTGGACGCCGTGGTGGTGGGAGCCGACCGCATCGCCGCCAACGGCGACGTGGCCAACAAGATCGGCACCTTCAGCCACGCCGTGAACGCAGCCCGGGCCGGGGTGCCCTTCTACGTCGCTGCCCCGCTGTCCACCTTCGACCTCGACACCGCCGGCGGTGACGGCATCGAGATCGAACTGCGTAGCCCCGACGAGATCAGATCGTGGAACGGCCGGGCCCTCACCCCGTCCGACGTGGACGTGTGGAACCCGGCCTTCGACGTGAC
>DRKF01000322.1 GCA_011051915.1 Acidimicrobiales bacterium
CCCTTTCCCGGGCCACCGGTGACACCTCCTCGCGGCTCGTGTTCGGTGTGCGGAACCCGGGCCGGTCGGTGCTATCGTGTGTGGTCCTGCGGGGCTGTAGCTCAGCTGGGAGAGCGCTTGCATGGCATGCAAGAGGTCGTGGGTTCGATCCCCATCAGCTCCACAACACCGCAGAAGGGCGCCCCGCCGGGGCGCCCTTCGCCGTCTGAGACCCCAGCTGCCGAGCTCACCGCTCCCTGATATGCACCGGCCACGGGCTCACCACTCCCGGACCTGCAGCGGCTGCCGGGCTCACCGCTCCCTGATATGCACCGGCCACGGGCTCACCGCTCCCTGATATGCACCGGCCACGGGCTCACCGCTCCCTGATCTGCACCGGCCACGGGCTGCCCGCCGGGGAGGCCAGGAGCTCCGCCACCGTGTCCCGCTCCTGGGCCCGCTCCTCGGGTGCCAGCACCAGGGGTGCCTCAGGGGTGAGCCCGGTCGCCACCAGGAAGCCCCGGCGGCCGTCGGCCTCGAATCGATCGAGATCGGTGTAGAGGCGTGGCTTGACCTGTGCCGGGTCGCCCTGCTCGGGGCAGAAGGTCATGCAGTTCCCGCAGTCGTTGCAGAGCTCAGCCAGAACCAGGTACTGCTGGCGTCCCGTCATTCCCTCGAGACTGCGGACGCTGAAGAAGGCGTCGTTGGGACAGACCGTCACGCAGAAGTTGCAGGCCACACAGCCGAACATCTCCAGCTCGTGGTCCACATGGCGGGGAGGCTTGGAGTTTCCGGGCCGGTCGTAGAGGCCCACCCCCTCGTCGGAGACCGTGTGCTGTTCATGATCGGAGACGGTGTCGGGGAGCCCTCTCCGGTGGGCTTCGGTCAGACGAAGCTCCCGCCAGGAATCCAGATCGGTCGCCCCCGACTCGGCCACCACGGTGGCCAGCGCCCCCAGCATCGGGGCCAGGCGTCCGTACCCTCCGGGCCGGAGCAGATCCGAGCAGATGGTGGCCGGTCCCACCCCCATGGCCAGGGTGTCGGCCAGATTGGCCCGGGTGACTCCGGCGGAGAAGCTGACCTGGTGGCTTCCGCCATGACCCGGCAGACGGAAGACGTCGGGCAGGGCCCGGCTGAGGCGCCCCAACAGCGCGGTGGCGATCACATGCAGGGGCGGCCCCGACAGGTACATCGTCTCGCCCGGCAGCCGCCCCCGGTTGTTTCTCACCACCAGGGTGTTGGTGAGCTTGACCCCGAAGCGGTGCCCGTGAGTGTCGGCGAACCCGGCCAGACCACCGATGAGGGGAACGCCGTCCTCGAAATGCAGGTCCGCCTCGAACGCGGCCGGGTCCAGGATCACGTCGTCGTATCCCAGGACATCGTGGAGCAGCCGGTCCACCTCGTCGAATCCCAGGAGGGTGGGGTTCAGCTTGACGACCACATCCACACCATGGGTGGTCACCAGATGACGAACGATCGAGTCGATCTCCTCGGGGGGACAGCCGTGAAACGTGGACAGGGTGATCGTGTCGGCCAGGCGGGTGGGGAAGTCCAGATCGCGCAGTTCCCCGAAGCTCTCGGGGATGAGGGGGCGAAGCCGCTCGATCTCGGACCCGGCGTCGAGCATGGTCTCGATGAAGCCGGCCACCTTCTCCGATCGGATGCCGGCCAGGTCGTATCCCACGGACATGTCGAAGATGTGAGGGCCGGGGTCCTCTCCCAGGTGGTCCCGGAGGGGTTCCCACCGGCGGAGGATCTCGATGACCATCGAGGCCTTGGTGTACTCCTCGATGCTCTGGGCCACCCTCAGTTCCTGGCTCCACTCGATGTTGAATCCGATGGTCTCCATGTCGATGCAGGGGCGGGCGATGTCGAGATCGTCGAGGACCTGAACCGTCTTGAGTTCGAAGACCCGGGCCCCACCCAACCAGGCCAGGACGATGTTCTGGGCCATCTGGGTCTGGGGGCCGGCGGCCGGGCCCACGGGGTTGGCGGCCCGCCGCCCCATGAAATCGAAGGAGAGATCGACGCCGTCGTCGGGCCGCCAGAATCGGCCGGTGGGGAGGTCGAGGATCCGGCTCCGTGTCTCCCATTCGTGGGCGATCCGACCCAGCAGCAGGTCCAACGGCATCGGGGTGAGGGGGATGTCGAACCCCACCGATCCGTCGGGACGTCTGCTCTCGTCGGGTTCTTCAGCCATGCCGGCGGCCTCTCCTGGTTCCGGGTCGTCGGGTCGGTTCGGGGCCCACATGAAGGACCAGGTTCAACAATTTGTCAAGCTTGGGTAGCGGGTCGGGCCCCGTCGCCGGGTATCTCCACACCGACGGTGTTGGAGGGGTCCCCTCGCCGCCCGGTGGGGTCGCAGGGCCTCACGCGGTACCGATAGACACGGCCTCCGACGACGGAGTCGTCCAGCTGGGACGACCGGGTACAGGACGTGAGACGCTGGAACGGTCCGTCACCCTCCGCCCTCTCCACCTCGTATCGCAACGGGACATCGAGGGCGGCTTCGGGTGGATCCCATCGAAGTCGGCACTGCCCGGGCTCCATGGTCACGCTCAACGGTTCGGACTCCGAGGCCCAGCCGGGAACCGATCCCGGATCCCGTTCACCCGGCGACGGGGCATGCACCGAACCGGCCGGCCACAGGTAGCACACGACGGTCTTGAAGTTCTCGTCGAGGCTCTTGCACACATTGCAGTAGATGCAGCGGGTCACCAGGTCGCTGTCGCCACCACGGCTCTTCGCCGGAAGGTACGGGTCGGCCAGCAGGGCTCGGGCCATTCCCACGATGTCGCAGTCGCCCCTGGCGATCAGCTCCCCCGCCAGTTCCGCCGTGCCGATCTTGCCGGAACCGATCACCGGGGTGTCGATGTCCCGCGACCGTAGAGCGGAGCGCACCGCTCTGGCCATCCAGATGTTCGGGGCGTCGGGATGGGAATCGCCCGGCATGCAGCGGTCACCGGAGTAGCCGGTGTAGGGGTACAGGGGCTTTCCCGGGCGATGAACGGCGTCCTCGAACTTCCCTCCCGCCGAGAGGGAGATGTAGGAGGCGCCCAACTCGGCGAAACGGATGGCGAACTCACCGGCGTCGTCC
>DRKF01000323.1 GCA_011051915.1 Acidimicrobiales bacterium
GCCACGAAGCCGGCGTCGACGAAGTCACCGCCCTCGGTGGCCTTGATGTAGGCGAACTCGATGTGGTCGTCCGCCACGGCCTCCCAGTCGATACGGCCCTGATGGTTGGAGACGTCCACCCCGTAGGACTCACCAGGCCTCAGCCCCGGTCGGTAGTGGGGCAGCCAGACCCAACGGACAACGACTCCGGCGATCCCGGCCACGAGCACGAACCCTACGACCACCAGCAGCAGCCGGGTATGCCTCGCCCTCGCAGCGCGGGTTCTCATCATCCTGCCCACCCCGGGAACTGGCCCGCCCGCCGTGAGTCCGATTCAGCCTAGTGCTCGGCGAACACTGGAGGACCTCACTCGTTCCTGCGGTGACGATCATCTGGACCCGCCCAGGCAGCACGAGAACGATGATCGACAGAGCACTGATGCGAGTGGCCGCATCGGTGTCACCGGTATCACCGTGATGGGGACCGAGATCACACCCTGCTGATCACGGGATGGTGCCGTCTGGCCCGGACCCTTCTCGAGGAGGCCCAGTTCAGGTGCGGACTTCGCGATCTTGCTCGACCGGCTTCGGAACGGCCTGATGCCAGTGATCGCCGCCACAGTACGACACTGTGCCGTCGATCGAACACCTCCCTTGCGAGTCACGACAGCAGGAGAAACGCCGGAAGAGCCGTCAATAGTGCGGCTGCCTGTCCCGATGCAACGGAGCGAAGGATCGACCTTCCTCTCGAGCGAGGCCTCCAGAAACCAATGAAGGCGGCAACAGGACAAAGGAAGCTGAGAACAACCCATATCAGGAAGTACGCAAAACGGTTGCCGGCGTCGTAGTAGTCGGCGTCAAGTCCGTTTAGCCGGACCAATGCCCATACGGCCAAGTAGGCCCAGCCAAGACCGGAGAACGAGGTGGCCACACAGGCGACCACAGCTGCATCTCTCCATCGGTGAGCATCCGGGCACTCGCTCACAGCCTCATCCTCCCAGACTCGTCCTCTCGGGGGCCTGGCACTCGCATATGCCGGCTATCGGACGATCGACAGCGACCAGAATGCCGGATCTCGGACGGGCATCGCGACTGGCCATCTCCCCGGGCGGCCACACCACACCACAGGTCAGGGCCTGCCGTCGCTAGCTGAACCAGAAGCCGAACCGATCCGAGTCGAGGTTGAGGCCAAAGGCATCACATACCTCAGTGGTGCTCTCCCTTAGGGCCGTCATGGCGGCACCGAACGCGATCGTGAACTCGTCACCGTCGAACCCGACGAAGTACGCCGACGGACTGACGTGGGCGTATCCAGAGAGGAGGCCGTAGTGAAACCCCTGGTTGGGGGCGACCGGATACAACGCCTCGATTCGGTTCGTCATGTCTCGGCCCCTCGACACACGATTCGCGAACTTCGCATCCGACTCCTCCGCCCGCTGCGGGAAGAGTCTCTCATCACTCACATAGCAAAGCAGGTCACGCAGGAAGTCCGACTCTCCCCCTGGCACGGTCTTGCCCGAACTCCGCGCCATCCAGATTCTCTCGCGAAGAACCTCGGTCAAGAATCCCTCCTCACCCGATCGAAACGCTCTTGCCAGGTGGTGGGCGTTGGCGGATCCTTCGACGGAGGACCGGGCAAGGATCAGGGACCCCTTCGAGAAAGGCAGCGAACTGAAGGCGAACGCGATCTCGTAGGCAATGCGAGAAGCGATCTTGAGGTAGCTGAGGACAAGGGCGTATCCCATCTCGACGGGATCGCCACCGTGCAGCGACTTCGGCAGAGTCGGATACTGGCGTGCTCGGATGTCTGGCTTCGCGGTCTGCCTCTCACATATCCACGAATGCAGATCTGCAGCTCCGGCTACCAGCTCAGCATTCATGTCGTGGAGGCTAACCAGGCAGCGAGGCGCAATCGACAGGGTTAGGGGCGCCACTTCGACGACGGCGACCATCACGACCGATGGTGTGCGTGCCGCAGAGAGCCTCCGGCAAGAGCGAGATAGCCCAGCGCCAGGCAGGCAGCCACCCAACCGCGCGCGCTCGACTCTACAGGATCGGGGACGTCGCCGAGTTGCTGTAGTTGGATGATGCAATGACTGATAGGCCCCTCGTTCCACCGAGGATTCGACCCGGCGATCGAGTGAGGCTGGTTTCGCTGGCGAGCTTCCCCGATCAGGCGTCGGTCGACGCGTGCCTCGCGGTTCTCCAGGCCTGGGGGCTGCGGGGTGAGGTTGCGCCTCACGCGCTCGACGAGTGGGGCTACATGGCCGGATACGATACGGACCGGCTCGAGGATCTCAACGACGCCTTTCGCCACCCAGACGTTCGACCGATCATCACGACACGGGGCGGGCTGGGGC
Organism: Acidimicrobiales bacterium; assembly: GCA_011051915.1. Classification (GTDB taxonomy): domain Bacteria; phylum Actinomycetota; class Acidimicrobiia; order Acidimicrobiales; family Poriferisodalaceae; genus DRKF01. Next base: position 2,340 of record DRKF01000323.1, read on the forward strand.
GTACCGTATCGCGGACCAGATCGACTTCGCCGCCGTCCAAGCCGACCCCAAGCCGCTGATGGGCTTCAGCGACATCACCTACTTGCGCCTTTCGCTGCTTCAGCGCTGCAACCTGGGCAGCATCTACGGATGTCTTGCCGGATCGACCGCTCAAGCCTCGGTCCGCCAGCTCTTGATGACCACCGACCCGTCAGACTCGGAACGATCGACCGGCAACTCACCCAACTCATCAGCTCAGGCGCCCTCCAAGGCCTGATAGGGGTCGCCCTCGGCTCCTTCGAGGATTCAGGGACTACTCAGACCGCGGATGGACCCTCGTCGAGGCCCTTTCCGACCGCCTCGGCCAACTCGGCGTACCCGTACTCGGCGGACTGTTCGCCGGCCACGACCTCGAGGGCCCGGACGGAATGCCTGACCAGACGACACTCCCCCTCGGATCAACGGCAACACTCGACCCCACGACAGGGACTCTGAACGCACAACCCCTCGTCCAGTAGATCCCTCCACAACAGGCGACGGCTCAATCGCAGTGCCCAAGGCCAATCCTGCTCATGTATCAGCAGCGTGAGAGGGCGGCCACCCGGTCGTGATCCACGACGCGATTCTTAACCGGACAACGACAGGTTCGGGTCCGGTCATCGCTGCCACCCTAGTTGAAGTCTTGGAGTTGGACGCCGGGCATGGTTCGACGCGAGCTTCATCGGCGAGAAGGTGCCGCTCCTCGATTCGGTGCTCGCACTGCCATCCGAGATCTTCGAGCTCAAGACGTGGTGGCGAACGGTCCTCGCTGCCGTGCTGGTGGTGGTCGCCGTGGTGCCGCCGGCTTCGCTCTGGGCTCCGATGGCAGTGAGTCCGTGGGGTCGTTCGACTACCGGTCCGATGTCGTGCCCTGGGTCGACGAGACCATCGACATGGCCTTCCGCCCGATGTCGGCCCAGGCCCTCGAGGCCCGTTTCCCGCCCGGCCTGGCCATCCCGGAGGAACTGGCCTCGGCAATGGAGGGGCTCACGGAGTACTCCGGTCCACTCGAGGGCGACTACCGGGTGACCGACCACGAGGTGATCAAGGCAACTCCGATAAGGGGTCTCAACGGCACCTTCGACGTGGTCGAGATCCGGCTTCGGGCCGACTTCCAGAACGGGCCCGGCGAGGTGGCGGTGGTGGTGGCCGCCGTCGACGGCACACTCCGCCTGATCCGCTGGGACGTGGTTCTCGACGAGGGCTGAGCCTCAACCCGCCGAGCGCATCACATCGAGGTCGACACCTCCCTCTATGCCGTCGACCTCGCTGAAGTAGGTGAGCTGCCAGACCGTCCAGCGGCTTCCGCCGGGTCGTCGCAGGATCCTTCTCTCCCACAGGGGCCCGGCGAAGGTGCCGGTGATGTCGTAGAGGTCGTCGAAGTCGGGACCCACGTA
>DRKF01000324.1 GCA_011051915.1 Acidimicrobiales bacterium
GGCAGTGGGCCGGGCCGGGTGGGGATGGTGGGTGGAGCCGCACACCGGACAGCCGACCCCCTCGACCAGGTCGCGGGCCAGGCGTCCGGCCACACCGGCCACGAAGCGATGACGGAGATCCTCCAACCGGACCCGGGCCTCCTCCCGCCGGGCCTCGAGGGCCTCCACGGCGGTTCGGGCCCCGTTCACCGCCTCCCGGGCGGCGGCCAGGTCGTCCTCGAGCCGCCGTCGGCGGACCTGCTCCTCCCGACGCCGCTGGAGCTCGGGGAGCCGCTCGGCCCGGCGTACTGCCGCCTGCAGTTCGACCCGTGCCGCCTCCAGACGCGAGGCGGTCGACCGTGCCTCCCGCTCCACGGTCTCGGACCGCTCCCGCAGGCTCCTGGCCTCACGTCGGGAATGGTCGGCGGCCCGGCGGAGCTCCTCGGCCCGTTCCCGGCGAAGGGCCAGCTCCTTCAGCCGGGCCCCATGGGCGGCCAGGGCCTCGAGGGCCTCCACGGCCTGATCATCAGTGGGCGGAAGGTCTCCGACGAGACGGCCCGCCGCCGGAGGCAGCAGGGGCGCCGCGTCCAGGGTCCGGGCCAGGTTCGGGACCGCGGCGCTCAGCTCGGCCTCGGCGTCCGCCAGCGCGGCCTCGGCCTCCTCCACCGCATCGAGGTCGGCCCTGAGCCCCTCGGCCTCCGTCGCCCGGGCCAGCCGGGCCTCGATCCGGGCCACCTCCCCGGCCCGCTCCTGCAGCTGGGCCAGCTCCCTGCGGGCCGCGGCCCTCTGCTCCCACAGCTTCATCCGGGCCCGGGCCACCTCCAGCCGGGTCCGGGCCGCTTCGGCCCTGCGTCCGGCGTCCGCGGCCCGCCGGGCGGCCGTCCGGGCCCATTCGAGCGCCTCCTCGACCAGCACGGCGAGGTCGGTCGGGGCCTCGTCCTCGGGGGTCTCGGAGGGCGGCTCCACGCCCAGACGGTCGGCCAGGTCGCGGTGGGCCGCCCGGGTGCGGGTCACCAGGTCGTCGAGCAGGGTCCGGGCCGTCTCCTCGGACTTCCTGGCCTCACGCGCCCGGTCCTCCAGCCACTTGGTGAAGGTGTCGAACGAGCGGATGTCGAACAGGGTCTTCAGGAGTTCCTCGCGCTTGTCGGAACCGGCCCGCAGAACCTTCTGGAACCCCCCCTGGGGCAGCATCACCACCTGCTTGAACTGTTCCACGTCGAGCCCCAGCAGGTTCTGGATCTCCCTCGACACCTCGGTGGGCTTGGCCGCCACGGGGGACCACCCGGATCCGTCCCGGACCTGGAGCACGGCCTTGTGGCTCTCGGTGGTGGTGCCGGAGCCCCGCAGCTTGGGCCTCTCATGGCCCGGTGACCTCTCGACCCGGTAGCGGTGACCCTGGGCGGTGAACTCGAGGGTGACCGAGGGCCGGGCGCCGGGCGGGGCGAAATCGGACCTGATGCCGTCGGTAGTACGGGCCCCCGGGATGCTTCCATAGAGGGCGAAGGCGATGGCGTCGAGGACGAACGTCTTGCCCGAGCCGGTGGGGCCGTGCAGCAGGAACAGCCCCTCGCCGGCCAGGGCGTCGAAATCGACCTCCTCGGTACCCGGGTAGGGACCCAGGGCCTCGATGACCAGATGATGGGGTTTCACCGCGCCCCCTCCCCGACCATGGTGGCCTCCAGGGCCTCGACCACGATCTGCTCCTGGTCCGGATCCAGCTCCCGTTCCTCGTACCTGAGCCAGAACCGCCGCACCAGGTCGAGGGGCGATACCGAGGGACCGATCCGGGTGGTGTCGGCCCCGTTGACCACCGCGGCGGTGGTCGGAGGCCGGTGGCGCAGTTCGACGGCGTGGGGGAAGCGGTCACGGATGCGGGCCATGGCCTGGGAGGGAAGATCGCGGTCGGTCAGGTACACCCGGACCCAGGCCTCCTCCAGCGAGGTCAGGGCGGGATCCTCGAGGAGCTCGGCCAGCCGCCCCTCGATGGTGGCCAGGCGACGGCCCGAGGTGATGGGCACCTCCTCGATGGCGACCGAACCGTCGGGACGGAGCTCGACCAGGCGCACCGACTTGGTGTGGTCCTGCTCGGAGAACGAGTAGGGCAAAGGGGAACCGGAGTAGACGACCCGGCCCGGCTCGGGTTCCTGGGGCCGGTGGAGGTGACCCAGGGCAACGTAGTCGAAGCCGGCGAACGCCCCGACCCCGACACTCTCGACGTTGCCCACGGAGAGATCCCGCTCGGAGTCGCTGGGGCTGGAGTTGGTGACGAAGGTGTGGGCCACCAGCACGGAGCGGATCCCGGGGTGGCTCTCCGCCCGCAGGGCGAGGTCGTCACGGACCAGATCGCACAGGGCCCGGGTGGCCTCGTCGTGGCTGGGACGTCGCCCCTCGGTGGGAACGTCGATGGTCGCCGCGACCACCGTGGGTTCGAGATAGGGCACCGGGTAGACGGCCACGGGACCTCCCCCGTCGCCGGGTTCGAACACCATGGGCTCGGTGGCCCGGGCCACATCGCCCCTCACCGTGACCCCCGCTGCGGTCAGGACACGGTCGTTCACCGACACCCTCACGGCGGAGTCGTGGTTCCCGGCCACCGCCACCACGGCCAGGCCACTCCGGTGCAGCTCCGCCAGGGCCTCGTCGAACAGGTCGACCGCACCGGCCGGGGGAATGGCCCGGTCGTAGATGTCGCCGGCGATGACGACCAGGTCGACACCTCGCCCGACGGCCAGCTCGATGATCTCGGTGACCATCCGCTGCTGGTCGTCGAGCAGGGACGCACCGTGGAAGTTGCGACCGAGATGCCAGTCGGAGGTGTGCAGGATCTTCATCGCCGAAACCATAGGTCCGGGGTGTGACGGCGCCGGTTCCACCGGAGTTTTTCCTCTGCGGGGTTGCAATGTCTCCCCCCGGTGATATTGTGTCTGTTACGAACATACGTTCGTAACGAGGGTCGGGAGATGTTCTCCCGGCCGGCGATCCACTCAACCCGTACGACAGCCCAGGGAGAAGCCGGTGGGCGAACCCGGAACCCCAGATCCCCGAGAGACAGGACCCGACGGTGCTGCTTCCGGAGGGTTCGAGGTCGATCCCCTGGAGCTGGCCCGCCTGGCCCTCGACTCGCTGGCCGCCCTGGCCCGGGTCGATCTCACCACCCTGCATCCCGACACCGCCGCCGAGCTGCTCGAGCGTCTGCACCGGCTCCAGAACTCCTCCACCGGCAACTACGTGCAGGCCCTGAGAGGCTGCGAGACCCTCGGCTCCCACACCCTCGACGGACACCGGTCCGTGGCCGCCTGGGCCGCCCACCGCCATCACAGCCGGGTGGGCGTGGCCCAGCACCAGGCCACCGTGGCCCGCAAGCTGGATCCCGTCCCCGACGTGGCCGCCGCCTTCGCCACCGGCGACATCAGCCTCGACCACGCCCGCATCCTGACCCGTGTCTACCGCCCGGCCATCCACGACATCTACCACCGCGACATCGAGATGCTGCTCCGGTTCGCCCGCACCCTCAGCTTCGACCGCTTCGAGAAGGCGATCCGTCGGTGGTGGGAGGAGGCCGATCCCGACGAGGCCCAGCGCTGCCGCGATCGGAGCTACGCCAAGCGGACCCTCCACACGGCCCGGGTCGGCGATCAGGTCGTCACCAAGATGACCAGCGATCCCCTGTCCGGAGCCATCTTCGGGGAGACCCTCGACCGTTTCACCCAGAAGCTCTTCGACGAGGAATGGGCCGCCGCCCGCGAGGCCCACGGCGACGACACCTGCATCAACGATCTCGAGCGGACACCGGGCCAGAGACGCCACGACGCCCTCATCCGGGCCATGAGCGTGGCCGGCCGCAGCCTCGACGGCGAGACCGCCGAACCGCTGGTGCATGTCCTCATCGACCAGGAGACCCTCGACCGTGAGGTCGAGCGCTTCTGCGGTGGCGAACCGGACCCGGTCCCGGCCGAACCCCATCCGATCTTCGGGGCCGGTGTCTGCGAGACCCTGGGCGGTACCCCGATCAGCCCCACCGACGCCCTGCTGGCCGCCTTCCGGGGCCACATGGCCCGGGCCGTGTACTCCGGGCCGGGTCGCATAGTCGACATGGGGCGCCGGTCCCGGCTCTTCTCGGGGGCCCTACGCGAGGCCCTGATGATCCGGGACCGCATCTGCACCCACCCGGGCTGCAACATTCCCGCTCACCTGTGCCAGGCCGACCACATCGTCCCCTGGTCCCGTGGTGGGTCCACCGACGAGTCCAACGGCAACATGAAGTGCCGCTATCACCACCATCTGCGGCATCGAACGCCCGATCCGTTCCGGGTTCGAAGACGGCCCGAAGGCGGTATCGACCACGAGAGACCCGACGGGGTGCCGATACTCTGATCCCCATGGAACTACGAGACTGGATTCTGGACGATCTCGAGCTGGTGCACACCCGGATCTCCAAACAGGTGCTGGGCATCGTTCCCAGCGAGCGCTGGCACGAACAGGTCGACGGCGGCGGATCCACCATCGTGACCGTGCTGTGGCATCTCTCCCGCCACATCGACGTGGGCTTCAACGCCGTCCTGCTCGGAGGTGATGAGATCCTCGGTGAGTGGGCCTCCCGGCTCTCCGACCGCGACGTATCGGGCGGGCCCGGCCTGGCCGAGGCCGGCGACACCGATGTGGTCGACACCCTCGATCCCGAGGCCGTGGCCGGATACTGGGACGCCCTCATGACCGGTGTCCGGGCCTGGGCCCCCGAGGCCGACCTCTCGGTGCTCGACACCGTCCCCGACTCCGCCGCCGGGCTGGCCCGGGTCGGTGTACCCGAGGACGGCTACCCCTGGCTCTACAAGATGTGGTCGGGTCAGAAGGGCGCCTTCTACCTCCGTTGGGAGACCATCGGTCACGGCATCACCCACCTGGGCGAGATGGTCTCCATCCGCAACCGCATGGGACTCAGCCCGTTCTAGGGTGCCGTGATCGCAACGTTCTCCGGGCTGCTGCAGGAGATCCTGGCCCGGCCGGGCCCGGTGAGGCTGGTGGCGGTCGACGGACCGGGCGGCTCGGGCAAGAGCACCTTCGCCCGTCGTCTGGCCGCAGTCTCACCCCATGAGGTGAGCGTGGTGCACACCGACGACTTCGCCAGCCCCGAGGAGCCCATCGACTGGTGGCCGTCATGCCTGTCCCGGGCCCTCGAGCCCCTGGCCGCGGGCCGTCCGGCCCGGTTCCGTCGCTACGACTGGGAGCACCTGGGCTGGAAGGAGGAGATCACCGTGGACCCTCGTCCGGTGGTGATCATCGAGGGGGTCTCGTCGGGGCGGCGCGAATGGGCCGACCGTCTGGCCATGACCATCTGGATCCACGCCGACCGCGATCTGCGTCTCAGCCGGGGCCTGGAACGCGACGGTGAGCACATGGCCGGTGTCTGGTCCGCCTGGATGGCGGCCGAGGAGGAACACTATTCCCGCGACCCCACCCGCCCCCGGGCCGACCTGGTGGTCGACGGGAACCCGGACGTCCCCCACCACCCCGAAACCCAGTTCGTGGTACTGGGGTCGTGAGCGTCAGTCGGTGGCCAGGAGACCTTCGACGAACTCGTCGGAATCGAAGTCGATGAGGTCCTCGGCCTGCTCCCCCAGACCCACCAGCTTCACCGGGATGCCCAGCTCCCTCTGGATGGCGAAGACGATGCCCCCCTTGGCCGAGCCGTCCAGCTTGGTGAGAACCACACCGGTGACGTCCACGGCCTCGGTGAACTGCCGGGCCTGCTGAAGCCCGTTCTGCCCCGTGGTGGCGTCGATGACCAGAAGGGTCTCCACCACGTGACCGGGGTCGCGGTCGGCGACCCGACGGACCTTGCGCAGCTCCTCCATGAGATTGACCTTGGTGTGGAGGCGACCGGCGGTGTCGGCCAGGACCAGATCGACCCCACGGGCGGCGGCCGCCTGCACCCCGTCGAAGATCACCGAGCTGGGATCGGCTCCCTCGTCACCCCGGATGAACTCCGCCCCACACCGTTCGGCCCACGTCTGGAGCTGCTCGGCCGCCGCCGCCCGGAAGGTGTCTCCAGCCGCCATGAGGATGTGGCAACCCCCATCGGACAACCTCTTGCCCACCTTTCCGATTGTGGTGGTCTTGCCCACCCCGTTGACCCCCACGAACAGCCACACCGGGACCTGGTCGCGGGGCCCGTCCCCACCTCCGGGACACTCGGGAACGGCCAGTGAACGATCGGCGGCCAGCTGGGCCTTCAGCTCGGCCTTGAGAGCCTCGACGAGGGCGGCGGATTCCTTGATGCCCTCGGCCCGGGCCTTCTCCCGGAGGGTCTCGACCAGTTCGGTGGTGGCCTGAACCCCCACATCGGCCCTCACCAGGGCCTCCTCGATCTCGTCCCAGGTCTCGTCGTCGACACCCGAACGGGACAGGATCGAGCCCATGTAGCCCGACACCACCGAACGGGCCTTGGCCAGGCGGTCCCGCAACCGGGGCGGGGCGGCCGGAGGGGCCTCGACGACCTCCTCGACCACCACCGGTGGGGGCAGCACCTGTTCCCGGCCGGTCTCACCCCGGCTCAGGTAGAGGGCGACAGCGGTACCCACCGCGATCACGGCGATGAGGATGACGATGACGAGAAGGGTCGTGTTCATGGCCCTCCGAGCCTACCTTCGGTGGATCAGGCCACCTTCTCGCTGACCACCCGGGAAGATCCCCCCGGGGCCATGGTGACCCCGTAGAGGCAGTCGGCGGCCTCCATGGTGCGCTTCTGATGGGAGACGATCACCAACTGAGCCTCCTGGCGGAACTCGGCCACCAGGTCCAGGAAGCGGTGCAGGTTCACGTCGTCGAGGGCCGCTTCGACCTCGTCCATGACGTAGAACGGGGAGGGCCGGCTGCGGAAGATGGCGAAGAGGAACGCCAGGGCGGTGAGGGACCTCTCCCCTCCCGACAGCAACGACAGCTTGCGGACGTTCTTGCCCGAGGGCCGGGCCTCCAGTTCCACACCGGTGGCCAGGAGATCGTCGGGGTCGGTGAGCCGGAGACGGCCCTTGCCCCCGGGGAACAGAGTGGAGAACAGTTTCTCGAAGTTCTCCGACACGTCGGCGAAGGCGGCGGCGAACACGGCGACGATCTCGTCGTCGACGGCCCGGATGATCTTGTTCAGTTCCCGGCGACCCTTGCGTACGTCCTGGAGCTGGTCGGAGACGAAGCGATGCCTCTCGTCCAGCTCCTCGAACTCCTGGAGAGCCAGGGGGTTGATGGGACCCATACGCCGGATCTCGCCCTCGAGTTCCCTCACCCGGGCCCGCGGTGTGACCCCCTCTTCCAGGGGCGGCAGCGCGGTGGCCAGCGCCACCTCGGGCTCGGCGTCGAGTTCACCACGGATGCGATCGACCAGGGTCTCGATCCGGAGCTTGAGCTCGGCCTCCTCCACGTCGGATCGACCCAGGAGCTCCCTGATCTCGTTCAGTCGGCGGTCCAGCTCGGAGCGCCGGGCCCGGTGGGCGTCGAGTTCGGCGGCCACCGCCCTGGTGGCGGCGGACTGCCGTTCCCGGCGGGCCCGGAGCCGACTCAGCTCGGTGTCCAC
>DRKF01000325.1 GCA_011051915.1 Acidimicrobiales bacterium
CTCAACAACCGGGCCATCCAGGGCCTGTACCCGGCGGGGTCCACGTTCAAGCTGGTCACAGCCATCGCCGGCAGTCGGGCCGGGGTCATCAGCCCGCGCGGGCGCTATGAGGATGTCGGCTACTTCGACGTCCCCGGCGACTGCGGCACCGGCTGTCGATTCAACAACGCCGGCAAGGCCGTCATGGGGCCGATGGACCTCTCGACGGCCATCAGTCGGTCATCGGACGCCTATTTCTACTCGACGGGCTACAAGATCTGGGCCCTCCCCGGTGAATCCCAGTGGGCGATCCAGGACACCGCCCGCCAGTTCGGGTTCGGTAGTGACACCGGGGTGCAGCTCCCCTTCGAGAAGTCGGGGCGGGTACCCGACGACGAGGTGAAGCGGGCCCTGTTCGAATCCCGCCCCGACGTGTACCTGACCGAGGACAACGTCGTCACCTGGGTGCCCGGGGACAACATCAACCTGGCCATCGGCCAGGGGTTCCTGACCATGACCCCCCTGCAGCTGACCAACGCCTACGCCACCTGGGCCAACGGCGGAACCCGCTTCGCCCCCAACATCGTCGACCGGGTGGAGACCCGCGAGGACGCCGAACCGCAGATAGTCACCGACTTCGGCCCCCGGATCACCGACGTGCTGGATTTCAGCGACATCCCCCGTGACGTGATCAACGAGGGTCTGGCGGGGGTGACCAGGGTTCGTCGCACGGCCTACGGTGTGGCCCGCGGTACGGCCTCGGGAGCGTTCGAGACGTGGGACAACGCCGCCTATCCCATCTCGGGCAAGACCGGTACCGCCCAGGCCGAGGGCATCAACAAGGCTCTCGCCCGGCCCAAGGAGGACACGGCGCTCTTCGTCGCCTACGGCCCGACCAACGACCCCAGGTACGCGGTCACCGTGATCCTGGAGGAGGCCGGATTCGGCGGCGATTCCGCCGCCCCGGTGGTCCGCAACATCTTCGACGCCCTGCGGCGTCTGGAGCAGAACTGGGCCGAGCCCGAGGATCTGCCTCTGGACACCCCCGAGCCGGTCACCGCGACCTGTCCGGAGATCCCCCGGACCCTGCTGCGCGGGGGAGCCGAGGTGTTCGTCCCCGAGGGCTGTCCCTACGGAACTCCGCTCCCCGTCATCGGTGCCCCGACCGAGGACACCCCGGCGGTCCCGCCGGCGGGATCGGGAGGCTAGGCCCGATGCTGCACACCTCGGCGCCCCGTCGCACCCTGCACAGCCCCCTCCGCTACGTCGACTGGACCCTTCCGTTCGTGGCCATCGGCGTGTCGGTACTGGGCGTCTTCATGAACTACAGCGCCACCTGGCGTCTGCTCGAGTTCAACGGTGGCGACGTCCTGTTCTTCGCCCGGCGTCAGGCGATCTTCGTCGTCATAGGCGTGGGGGTGATGGCCCTCACCGCCCTGCTCGACTACCGGGTGCTGGGGGAGTTCCACCGCCAGATCTACCTGGGGCTGCTCGTGGCCCTGGCGGCGGTGCTGGTGTTCGGACGCGAGGTCCAGGGCGCGAGGGCCTGGTTCCAGCTCCCGGGATTCCAGCTCCAGCCGGCGGAGCTGGGCAAGATCGCCCTGATCGTGGTTCTGGCCGCCTACGCCTCCCGGTCGGAGGGCGAGATGGATCTTCCGGCGCTGGTCAACTCCCTGATGCTGGCGGCGGCTCCGATGGTGCTGATATTCCTCGAGAACGACATCGGCACCATGCTCATCTACGCCGCGATCGTCATGGGCATGCTGCTGGTGGCCGGGGCCCGGGTCACCCACATCGTGGTTCTGACCATCATCGGGGCCCTGGTGGTTCTGCTGGTGTTCAACTCCAGCCGACTGGTCGGCCGGGACCTCCTGGGAGAGCGTCAGCAGGAGCGTCTCACCGCTTTCCTGGACCAGTCCTCCGATCAGGGTCAGGCCAACTACAACCTCAACCAGAGCCAGATCGCGCTGGGGTCGGGGGGGCTCACCGGCCAGGGTTGGCTCCAGGGCACCCAGACGAACCTGAATCTGGTGCCCGAGCAGGAGACCGACTTCATCTTCACCGCCGTGGGCGAGGAGCTGGGTTTCCTGTTCGGTTCCCTGCCTCTGCTGATCGCCTACCTGTTCCTGATGTCGAGGATGCTGGCCGCGGCCCGTCTGGCCGGCGAGCTGTTCGGAACCCTGGTCGTGGTTGGTGTGCTGTCGATGTTCCTGTTCCAGATATTTGAGAATCTCGGCATGACGATGGGCATCATGCCCATCACGGGCATCCCCCTACCGTTCATGAGCCACGGGGGTTCCTCGGTAGTAACCGCGTTCGCCGCCGTCGGGTTGGTCGTGAACGTGAGATCCCGCCGCTTCGCCCGGGCCTGATCGGGGCCGGGTGCGGCGGGCCCGGGTCAGGCCATCCAGGCCCGGGCGATCGCGCCGAGGTCGTCGGCGGCCGAGCGGACCTCAGCGGTGGTATCGACCGTGCGGGTGCACTCCGAGGAGATCAGCTCGATCGCCTGCGTCACCCCCGACAGCGAACCCGAGATCTCACCGGTGCTGCGGCCGATACGAGCCAGCCCCTCACTGATCTCGGCGGCGGTGGTCGCCTGCTCGTGAATCGAGCTGGAGACACTGCCCTGGATGTCCTCTATGCGGTCCATCGTCTCCCTGACGTCGTTCATCGCGGTACGGGCCCCCGAGGTCCCCGCCTGGATGGCGGCGATCTTGGTGCTGATGTCGGCGGCGGCCAGCGCCGTCTCCTCGGCCAGGTCCTTGACCTCACTGGCGACGACGGAGAAGCCGCGACCGACCTCGCCCACCCGGGCCGCCTCGATGGTGGCGTTGAGAGCGAGGAGATTGGTCTGCTCGGCGATCGAGCCGATCAACTGGACGATCTGACTTATCTGTTCGGAGGAGTGAACCAGCTCCTCGATCACCGCCACCGCCTCACCGACACGGGCGACTCCCTCTCCGGAGACGGTCGCGGAGATCGACGTCTGGCGGGCGATCTCCTTGATGCTGGCCGTCATCTGTTCGGCTCCGCTTCCCACGGAGTTGATGTCGCTGTCGATCCTCTCCAGCGAGGCGGCGACTCTGCGGGCGCCCCCTCCGGAGTCGTCGAGGGCGGAGTGCATGGCTCGGGTGAGGTCGGAGAGCAGATGGGAGGAGGACTGCAGCCGGTCGGCCACGCCGTTCGCCCGTTCGGCACTGTTCTGCAGCCCCGAGGCCAGGGAGCCAACCGCCCGAGCCACCCGATCCAGGTGGGGGTCGTCGAAGGTCGGAAGGGCGGTCGCCACCGGATCGGTGATGTTCTCGAGTCCCTCGGCGACCGTCATCAGATCGGAGACGTCGGTGAGGGTCACCAGGCAGCCGGTTGAGGAGCCGTCACCACCGATCCCCGGACCCAGCGGCTCCACCCTGACGTCCACCGGGCGGCCGCAGAGAGCGACGGTCAGCGCGATCGGCAGCTCGGAGAGCGCCGCGGCCAGGCCGGACCGGTCGGAGCTCCGGGTGGCGAGGACCTCGGTCAGGTTGCGGTCCACGGCCTCGCCTCGGATCCTCTCGGGAAGCAGGGCGACTGCGGCAGGATTGATCTCCACCACCCGGAGGTCGGGATCGGTGACGACCAGCCCGGTGGGGCAGGTCAGGAACACTCCCGAGTGGATGGTCTGCGAGTTCGAGGGCGTCGGACCCGGCAGCTCGAGGGTCACTGCCCATCCCGTGACCGCGCCCCCGGTGGCGGAGAGCCTGCGGAGATGGATGTCGAACGGTCGTCCCGAGGCTGCCCGGCGACGGAATCGTCGGCGCGAACCCCGAAAGTCGAGGCGGCGCAGGAAGGACAGGTCCGTGGCTCTGAGCCCCCTGAGGTCGGCCGGCGCGGCAGGGGTCGCCAAGCGGAGGTCGTTGATCAACTCCGTCGCTCTGAGGCTCACCCGGCGGATGATCCGGTCGGAGTCGACGAGGATGACGGCCTCGGGGCCGGTGTCCACCAGCGAGGTCGCCAGGGACAGTCCGAGATCCCGGTGCGATGTCCGGACGGAGGTGGAGTTCATGGTCGCACCGGGCCGGGATCGGAGAGTTCGTCGTCGTCCGGACCGCTGGCGGGTTGCAGTACTCGTTCGATCACCGATCCGGTGTCCAGGATCAGGAGAAGATCCGATCCCATCTGGTGGATTCCCGAGACCACTCCCTGGAGAGCACCCTCGAGGGTCTCGGGAGGCGGAAGCACCGATGCGGCCGGAACGCCGATTACATCGCCGATACGGTCGACCAGCAGGCCGATGGGTTCGACCCCGCTGCCCAGGACCATCATCATCACCTTCTCATCGGGTCCACGGCGAGGAAGACCCAGGCCGTGCCGGAGGTCGTAGGCCAGTACGACCTGTCCCCGGAGATTGATGAGGCCTTCGATACCCTCGGCCGCCCCCGGGACACCGGTCATGGGCTGGGACCGCAGGACCTCCTGAACATCGAGGGCATTGAGACCGAACCAGTTCCCGGCCAGGCTGAAGGTGGCGACCAGAGGGTCGCTCTCGTGGCCGCCGGCGAAAGCGTCTCGGGGACTCATCGGCGGCCGGCCATGTCCCGGACCCTGCCGGGTAGCCGGTCGAGGTCGAGTATGTCCGTCACCTGGCCGTCGATGGACACCGATCCCGCCACGAGATCGCCCCCCTCATCCGGACCCGAGGGGAAGACGGGCAGATCCTCGGTGTGTGTGAGATCCAGGATCCGGTCCACCGCCAGTCCGCTGAATCCCGAGGGCTCCTCCCGGATCAGAAGGGTCAGTGTCGGAGGCTGTGCAGCATCCTGGACGGCCCCGAGCAGGTCGCCCAGCCGGGTGATCTCCAGCAGTTCGTCGCGGTACTGCACCACCTCACGGCCGGCGGCGAACTCGAGCCTCTCGGCGGGGAACCTCTCGAGCCGGGTTATCTGTGACAGCGAGATTCCGACGCGGTGACCCCCCACGGCGCAGACGAGAACGGCCGAGCCCTCAGTCGGGCCGTCGTGCGGGCCCGGGTCTGGTTCGTCGGCCACCTCGTCGGTGGCCACACCGGTATGGCGCGCCAGTCCGGCCGCGTCGAGGATCAGGGCCACGCGTCCGTCCCCGAGGATGGTGGTGCCCGAGTAGAAGTCGAGCTCCCTCAGGGCACAGCTGAGCGGTTTGACGACGATCTCCTCGGTGCTCAGGACCGAGTCGACGGCCAGTCCGAATACACTTCCCTCGGCTCGGAGCACCGCGATGTTGTGGACATGCAGTCGGCGGTCGTCCAGCGCCTGGTTCCCCAGCCCCAGGACCTCACTCAGGTAGACGATGGGCAGGAGTTCACCCCGGAGCCGGAAGACCCTGGAGTTCCCGGCGGTCTCCACCCGGTGGTTGACCGAGCCCTGGTCCACCCTGAGGAGTTCCACCAGGCTGACCTGGGGTATGAGGTACTGCTGGCCCGAGCACATC
>DRKF01000326.1 GCA_011051915.1 Acidimicrobiales bacterium
CCCCGCGAGGACGGGCTGATCCCGGTGACCGAGACGATCGACTACCACCTGGCCATCCCCTACTTCGGAATATTCTTCGCCATTCCGGTGCGGAGGGCGATGAAGCGCTTTCGCCGCTTCGACGGGGTCCAGCCCTGGTGGGCTCCGCCCCAGAGGCTCGACGTCCGTGCCGCCGCCGTGATGGGCACGATCAGCGCCGCCGCCGTCCTGGCCGGGTACCTGGGCACCCTCATCAGCCAGACACTCACGTTCATCGCCGACGAGTTCGACGTCGACCGCTCGGGCCAGGGGGTGGCGGGGGCCGTGGTGCGTCTCGGCGTGGTCGCCTCCCTGGCCGTGGTCGCCGTGGCCGATCGACGGGGACGCCGCAAGGTGGCCATGGCCGCCGCGGTGGGAGGGATCGCGGCTTCGGTGGCGGGGGCCGCATCGCCCTCGCTGGCGTTCCTGGTCGGAAGCCAGATGACAGTGAGGATGTTCGCCGCCGCCCTGGGGACCGTGATCCTGGTGTACGCGGTCGAGGAGATGCCGGCGGGGGCCCGCGCCTACGCCCTGTCCCTGCTGGGCATGTCGTCGGCTCTCGGAGCGGGGATGGTGCTCTGGGTCCTGCCCGCTGCCGACCTGGGTCGCCGGGGCTGGCGGATCGTCTACGTCGTTCCCGTGCTGGCGCTGCCCCTGCTGCGCGACATCGCCCGCCGCCTGCCCGAGAGCCGGCGTTTCATGACCACCGCCAGCCGCCCCCCACCGTCGGAGGGGTTGGGCTCGAGATCCCACCTTCCGAAGCTGTTGGTGCTGGGTGCGATCTCCTTTCTGATCGCGGCCTTCCTCAGCCCCGCCGACCAGTTCCGCAACGAGTTCCTCCGCGACGAGAGGGGTTTCAACGCCGGGACCATAACCCTGTTCGTCACCCTGGCCGGAACCCCGGGGGGCCTGGGACTGCTCATAGGGGGCCGGGCCGCCGATGTCGTGGGCCGCAAGCTGGTGATCCTCACCGCCGGTGTGGTCGGGCTGGGATTCCTGGTGCTGGTATTCAACACCGCCGGGCCTCTCATGTGGGTCCTGGCGGTGGTCGCCTCGGTGATCAGCGCCGCCCTGCTGCCCTCGCTGGGTGTCTACCGGGGCGAACTGTTCCCGAACCGCTTCCGATCCCGGGCGGCCGGGTGGATCTCGGTCATGGCGGTGGCGGGATCGGTGAGCGGGCTGGTGGTGGCCGGCCGCCTCGCCGACCGCTGGAGTGGAATAGGTCCGGTCATGGCCGTCCTGTGGATCGCTCCCCTCGTGGCGGTCGTGCTGGTGCTGTTGCTCTTACCCGAGACCAGTCGCCGCGAGCTGGAGGAACTGAACCCCGAGGACGCCGGTCCACCCACTCCCACCCAACCCGACCACACGACAGCCAGACCGCGGCTCAACCCCGAGGACCCCGACCGTCGGGGGTCTCTCCCAGACGGCTGAGGAACTCCCGCACCGCGGCCACGATCCCGGCCTTCTGAGCCCGGTTGGAGGGATTGTGACGTCCGCCTTCCAGCCACACGAACTCCGCCGGACCCCCCAGCAGGAGGGCCGCCTCACGGAATTCCCCGGGAGAACCGAACTCGTCCCGATCACCGGACACGAACAGGGTGGGAACCTCGATGTCGGGGAAGTGCCCGGTACGGAGGGCCTCGGGCCGGGATGGCGGGTGCAGGGGGTAGCTGAGCAGGATGAGCCCCGCCACCTCGAGGCCCCCGGCCACCGCCATCGACGCCACCCGGCCGCCGTAGGACCGACCCCCCACGACGATCTCACGCGTGGTGACCCCCAGATCGGTGGCGTACTCCTCGACGGCAGAGCTGAACTCGGGCACTACCCGGTCGGCCCGGGGTGCTGCTCTGCGCCCCGCCCGGTGGTACTCGAAATCGTGGAGGTGGACGGGAACATCGAGTTCCTGCCGGAGGAGCTGCAGGGTGGGATGGTCGGGCCCACCACCGGCACCGGGAGCCAGAAACACCGCCGTCATGGCCCGATGTGCTCCATGACCCTCTCGGCGATGGTGCTACCGATCCTCAGCGACGCCGTCGCCGCCGGGGAGGGGGCGTTCAACACGTGCACACTGGCCGGACCGTCGACCAGGGCGAAGTCGTCGACGAGGTCCCCACGGGATGTCAGGGCCTGAGCCCGAACCCCGGCGGGGGACCGGGCCAGATCCGACGACTCGATCTCGGGGACGAGCCTCTGGAGGGCCTTGACGAAAGCCGCCTTGTTGAGTGATCTCCAGATCTCACCGGCACCGGTCCGCCAGTAGAGCCGGGCCAGGTGCCACAACCCCCGGTCGGTGAGACTCTCCCGAAGCTGGCCCAGATCGACGTCGGTCCAGGTGTAACCCTCGCGGGCCAGGGCCAGCACCGCGTTCGGCCCGGCGTGGACCCCTCCGTCGACCATGCGGGTGAGATGCACCCCCAGGAAGGGAAAGCTCGGATCCGGCACGGGATAGATCAGGCCCTTCACCAGATGCCGGCGCTCCTCGGCCAGCTCGAAGTACTCCCCCCGGAAGGGAACGATGTGGGTGTCGGTCTCCACCGTGGGGTCCATCCCGGCCACCTGGTCGGAGCGGAGCCCGGCGCAGTTCACCATGAGTCCGGCCTCGATGTCTCCCGCCGCGGTGATGAGCCTCACCCTCTCCCCCGCCACCGTCACGGACCGGACACCGGCGTCGTAGACCACCTCCACTCCCCGTGCCGCGAGTTCTCCCGTCAGCGCCTCGCAGACCTCGGTGTAGTTCACGATCCCGGTCTCGGGGACGTGAAGGGCGGCGATTCCCGCGGCGTGGGGCTCGATCTCGGCCAGACGCTCGGGACCTATCCTCTCCGCCGCCACGCCGTTGGCCCGGGCCCGGCGGTTGAGTTCGTCGAGGCGGGGCAGCTCGTCGGCCGAGGTGGCCACGATCACCTTGCCGCAGATGTCGTGGCGGATGTCGTGGGTCCGGCAGAACTCCACCATCTCGGCCCGGCCCACCCCCGCCGTGACGGCCTTGAGTGAACCGGGCTTGTAGTAGATCCCCGAGTGGAGCACACCGGAGTTCCTGCCCGTCTGGTGGAGAGCAGGGCCCGACTCCTTCTCCACCACCGCGACAGTGGTGCCCGGCGAGGCCAGAACGATCTTGTAGGCCGTCGCCAGACCCACGATCCCGGCCCCGACGACCACGACGTCGACCTCGCCCGGAAGATCCTCCGGCGGCCTGTCTCCGGTTGGCTTGGCTGTCATTGTGTGCCCTCCGGCGCTGGTCGATGGGGCCCGACGGTGATCGGTGCCGATACTGCCACCCTCCGATCGGCATCACGACCACACCCACTGAGGCGAGCCGGCGACCGGCGGGCATTCGTCGGTCGGTCAGGTCGCCAGACCCGTCAGGAGTATCCGCCGGGCCTCGGCCAGCTCCGATATCCGCCGGGCGGCATCCTCCGATTCGGCCCCGCCGTCGGGATGGGCGTCGCGCAGAAGACTTCGGAACCTCTTCTGGATCTCGCGCCGCGACGGCTTGGCGGTGTCGACCCCGAGGATCTCGATGGCCCAGGACCACGGGTCGGCGACCGTCGCCGAGATCCGGCCGTTGGACTCCGCTCCGGTCAGCCACGACAGCAGTTCGGTCGTCGGACCACCCCTCCAGGCCACGGCCGACCTGAGCAGGGTGAAGACCGAGCGCCGCAGTTCGGGCACCATACGTCCGGTTCGGTAGGCGGCGGCGAGCACCTGGGGCACGGGAGAGGCCTCGGGGTGGAAACGGAACGCCAGGTGCCCTCCGGAAGCCACGAGCTGGTGATTGGCCCGGGTCAGACCGACACGATCGGTCTGGAAGCGGTGGCGCATCCTTGGTTGGGCCACCCGACGGCCCCCGGCCAGATCCTCCATGAGCCGGAGCAGCTCGGATCTCTCGTCGTCCTCCAGGACCGGGACGTGGGCCGCCACGACTCCCGCCAGCAGGAGCGCCCCGTGACCCGGACTCCCTTCCATGGGGAGGGAGCTGGCGCCCAGGGCCACCCTGCGGGTGGGCGCCACCGGTCTCGAGTGCCAGACCTCGAACTGGGCCAGAATCACGCCCCGGCCGCCGCCGGACGTGAGAATGCCCCGGGAGCGACGACACCGGTGTAGGGGCGCGGTTTCCGGCCGACAGGACAGGTGGTGAAGGGATGATCGCCGTGACGCACCCTGGTCTCCTCTCGATCGGGGCGGCACGAACCGTACTCTCCCCCACCGGGTATTCGTCGGCCGGGCCGTCGAATCGGACCCGTGACACCCCCGAGATTAGGATCTGACCATGACTCTGGACCTGAAGTCCCTGCCCGATCGCAACCTGGCCATGGAACTCGTCAGGACCACCGAGGCCGCCGCCATGGCCGGAGCCCGCTGGATGGGCCGTGGCGACAAGGAGGGTGCCGACGGAGCCGCGGTGGACGCCATGAGAGTGGTGCTGGCCACCGTGCCGATGGACGGCATCGTGGTCATCGGTGAGGGCGAGAAGGACGAGGCACCCATGCTCTACAACGGCGAACGGATCGGTGACGGCACTCCGCCGCTGACCGACATCGCCGTGGACCCCATCGACGGCACCACCCTCACCGCCCTCGGTCGCGGCGGAGCCATCGCGGTCATCGCCGTAGCTCCGCGGGGAACGATGTTCGATCCCGGTCCGTGCGTCTACATGGAGAAGATCGCCACCGGTCGGGAGGCCCGCGACGTCATCGATCTGAATCTGAGCCCCACGGAGAACCTCCGGGCCGTGGCCCGGGCCAAGGACATCGACGTCCGGGACGTCACCGCCGTCATCCTCGACCGTGACCGCCACGCCGACCTGATCGCCGAGGTGAGGGCGACGGGGGCCCGGATCCGTCTCATACCCGACGGCGACGTCGCCGGGGCCCTCAATACCGCCGACCCCTCCTCGGGGGCCGACATCCTGTTCGGTATCGGTGGGACCCCCGAGGGTGTGATCACCGCGGCCGGCCTCAAGTGCATGGGGGGACAGATCCTGGGCCGGTTGTGGCCCCGGAACGACACCGAACGCCAGGCGGCGATCGACGCCGGCTACGACCTCGACCGGGTCCTCGACGCCGATGATCTGGTGAACTCCGACGACGTGTTCTTCGCCGCCACCGGAATCACCGAGGGCAACACCCTCAAGGGGGTCAGGTTCGACTCCACCGGTGTGATCACCGACTCCCTGGTGATGAGATCCAAGTCGGGTACGGTGCGGCGGGTACGCGCCCACCACAACCTGGAGAAGCTGAGCCTGTTCTCCAGCATCGACTACTGAGAGAGCCCATGGCCGACGACAGCACCGCCCCCGCCCACGACGACCTGGAGGAGGGTACGGATCTGGCCATCGACTGGACCAAGCTGGCCCAGGTGGCGGGCACCGGTCAGGCGGTGGTGCCGGTCGTGCTCCAGAACGCCGACACCGGCGAGGTCCTCTACGTCGCCTACGCCAACGAACTCGCCCTGAGGGAGACCCTGGCGAGGGGCAGCGCCGTCCTGTGGTCCACCTCCCGCAATGAGATCTGGCACAAGGGGGCGACCTCGGGCGACGTCCTGGAACTCGTCGAGGTGAGGGTCAACTGCGAGCAGAACTCACTGCTGTACCGGGTGCGTCCGGTGCGGGGCGGAGCCTGCCACACCCGCGACGAGTCGGGCGCAACCCGTCCCGGCTGCTACTACCGCCGGGTCGTCGACACCACCACCCTGGCCTTCGACTGACCCCAAACCCCCATCTATGAGACCCGGGGACTCCCACACCGCCCCCCGAACTCACAAAACGCCCCGAACCCCCACCCCAAACCCCCATCTATGAGACCGGGGGACTCCCACACCGCCCCCCGAACTCACAAAACGGGAGAGGGGGCCGCCGGGTTGGCTGGGTGGCCGGCTCGCCTGTCGGTCGGGGGACCGGGTCGGCCCGGCGCCGGGGAAATCTCTAGGGGGCGTAGGCGTAGTCGAGGATGCCGAGTCGGGTCTGAGCCCGCTTGAGGGCCGCCAGGGCCTCGGCGTCGGCGTGGTTGGTGGCCAGCAGCTCACCGGCCTTCTCATAGGCCGACTTGGCCCTCTCGAGGTCGATGTCCTCGGCCAGCTCGGCCACGTCGCTCAGGATCGTGACCACATCGTCGCTCACCTCGACGAAACCTCCGTGCACCGCAGCCTTGACACCACTGTGCTCGTCGTGACCGACGGGCCAGATCTTCAGGGGCGCGATGTCGAGGGCACCTATGAAGGGGGCGTGGCCGGGCAGGAAGGCGATGTCGCCGTCGAGGGTGCGACCCACGACCTGGGTCGCCTCTCCCGACCACAGCACCTTCTCCGGGGAGACCAGTTCTACCTTCAAAGCCATTGGATCTACCTCGACTCGGCTCGGTACCGACTCAGTTGTTCTTCTCGAGCTCGCGGGCCTTGGCCATGGCCGCCTCGGCGCTGCCCACGTTCAGGAAGGCCTGTTCGGGCAGATCGTCGAGGTCACCCCGACACAGCATGTCGAAGGACTCCACGGTCTCCTCCACCGGCACCCAGACACCCTCGAGGCCGGTGAACACCTCGGCCACGAAGAAGGGCTGGGAGAGGAACCGTTGGATCTTGCGGGCCCGGTCGACGATGACCCGGTCCTCCTCGGACAACTCGTCGAGACCCAGGATGGCGATGATGTCCTGGAGCTCCTTGTAACGCTGGAGGATCTCCTGGACCCGGCGGGCCACCTGGTAGTGGTGGGTACCGACCACCTCGGGGGAGAGGATGGTGGAGGTGGAGGCCAGGGGATCCACGGCGGGGTAGATACCCAGCGAGGCGATCTGGCGGCTCAGCTCCGTGGTGGCGTCGAGGTGGGTGAACGTGGTGAACGGAGCGGGGTCGGTGTAGTCGTCGGCGGGGACGTACACGGCCTGCAGGGAGGTGATCGAGTGACCCGAGGTGGAGGTGATCCTCTCCTGGAGCTCACCCATCTCGTCGGCCAGGTTGGGCTGGTAGCCCACGGCGGAGGGCATACGTCCCAGCAGGGTCGACACCTCAGATCCGGCCTGCACGAAACGGAAGATGTTGTCCACGAACAGCAGCACCTCCTGGCCCTGCACGTCGCGGAAGTACTCGGCCATCGTCAGCGCCGACAGGGCCACCCGCAGCCTCACACCGGGGGGCTCGTCCATCTGTCCGAACACCAGGGCGGTCTTGCCCAGAACACCCGATTCCTCCATCTCGAGGTAGAGGTCGGTGCCCTCACGGGTTCGCTCGCCCACACCGGCGAACACCGACACACCGCCGTGCTGGGAGGCCACCCGGTTGATCATCTCGGTGATGAGCACGGTCTTGCCCACACCGGCACCACCGAACAGTCCGATCTTGCCACCCTCCACGTAGGGCTCGAGCAGGTCGATGACCTTGATGCCCGACTCGAACATCTTGGCCTTGGGCTCGAGGGTGTCGAAGGCCGGGGCGGGACGGTGGATCGCCCAGCGATCGGCCACCTCGCCGATGTCCTCGGTGTCGAGGGGGGCGCCGAGCACGTTGAACACGTGACCCAGCACGGCGTCACCGACGGGTACCTCGATACCACGACCCAGGTTGCGCACCGGTGTGCCCCGGGTGAGGCCGTCGGTCGGCCTCATGCAGATGACCCGCACCCGGTTGTGACCGATCTGCTGGGCCACCTCACCGGTGATGGTCAGGGTCTGGCCCTCGACCTCCACGTCGAGTTCGACCGCGTGGTTGATCTCGGGCAGGGAGCCACGGGGGAACTCGGCGTCGACCACCGGCCCGGCGATGGCTACGACCCGGCCTTCCTTGAGTTCACCGGCGGCGGCTGCCGCTTCCTCGGTCATGGTCATTCTGGTTTTCTCCTGGAAGAGGTCGGTGTCGGATTCAGAACAGCTCGACGAGGTGACCCTCGATGGTGTCGGCGAGAAGATCGTCGGACACCAGGTCGTGCTGGTCGTGGCTGAGGGCTTCGGAGCCACCGACGATCTCCATGATCTCGGTGGTGATGGCGTCCTGTCGGGCCCGGTTCATGATGCGGGACAGGGTGGTCTTGAGTTCTTCGGCGTTGTCGGTGGCCGCCTTCATCGCCCTCTGGCGGGCGGCGTGCTCGGAGGCGGAGGCCTCCAGCATGGCGGCGAACAGCCGGGCGTCGGCGTAGCGGGGCAGCAGGTGCTCGAGGATGACCGTGGGGTTGGGCTCGAACTCGTACAGAGCCGGAACCTCGTCGGTCTCATGGGTGGTCTCAGGGGTCTCGAGGGGCATGAACTGGGCCACCTCGACCTCCTGGACGCCCATCGAGATGAAGCGGGTGTAGGCCAGGCGGACCTCCTGGACATCGCCGTTCTCGTAGAGGGAGGTGGCGGCCTTGGCCAGATTCCGGGCGTCCTCGTAGGACGGCTGATCGGAGTAGCCCTGGAAGTCGGCGTGGATGTCGAAGTCGCGGAAGGCGAAGTAGCTGCGGGCCTTCTTGCCCGAGAGCAGCAGCCGGTAGTCGCGGCCGGCCTGACGGTCGGCTTCGATGGCCCTCTCGACCGCCCTCAGTACATTGGTGTTGTACCCACCGCACAGCCCGCGGTCGGCGGCCACCACCACATAGGCGACGGTGGCGACCTCCTCGGGCTCACGGAGCAGGGGATGGTCGAGCCCGGCCCCCCCGGAGGCGAGATTGGCGATCACCGAGGTGACCTTCTCGCTGTAGGGCTTGGCCGCCGCCACCCGGGCCTGGGCCTTGACGATTCGGCTGGCCGCGATCAGCTCCATGGCCCGGGTGATCTTCTTGGTCGCCTCGATGGACTTGATTCGTCTACGGAGGATCCGCTCCTGACCGCCGGCCATGGTCTCTCAGCTCTCCCCGTCGTCTTCGTTCGCCTCGGGGCTGGCATCGTCGGCTCCCAGTTCGGCGCTGGGGACGAACTGGCCGGCGAAGGTCGTCACCGCCTCCTTGACCTCCTCCTCGGGGAGCTTTCCGGTGGTGCGGATCTCCTGGAGGATCGAGGCGTGGCGGGTCCTCATGTAGTCCAGCAGCTCGACCTCGAAGCGGTGCACATCGCTCACGTCGATCTCGTCGAGGTAGCCGTTGGTACCGGCGTAGATGGTGACCACCTGCTCCTCGACGGGCATCGGGGAGTTCAGGTTCTGCTTCAGGAGTTCGGTGAGGCGGTAGCCCCGCTCCAGCTGGGCCTTGGACACGGCGTCGAGCTCCGAGCCGAAGGTGGCGAAGGCCTCGAGGTCGCGGAACTGGGCGAGGTCGATCTTGAGGGTTCCGGCCACGGACTTCATGGCCTTCACCTGGGCGGCGCCTCCCACCCGGGACACCGACACACCCACGTCGACCGCAGGCCTCACACCGGACTTGAACAGATCGTCCTGGAGGTAGATCTGACCGTCGGTGATGGAGATCACGTTGGTCGGGATGTAGGCGGAGACGTCGCCGGCCTTGGTCTCGATGATCGGCAGGGCCGTCATGGACCCGGCGCCCAGGGCGTCGCTCAGCTTGGCCGAACGCTCGAGCAGGCGGCTGTGGAGATAGAAGACATCGCCGGGGTAGGCCTCACGACCGGGCGGACGTCTCAGCAGCAGGGAGAGCTGGCGGTAGGCCTCGGCCTGCTTGGAGAGGTCGTCGTACACAACCAGGGCGTGCTCGCCGTTCTCCATCCAGTGCTGCCCGATGGCACAACCGGCGTAGGGCGCCAGGTACTTGAACGGTGCGGCCTCCGAGGCCGGGGCGGCGACCACCACCGTGTACTCCATGGCCCCGTACTCCTCGAGGGTGTTCACCACCTGGGCCACGGTGGAGCCCTTCTGGCCGATGGCCACGTATATGCACTTCACCCCCAGACCCTTCTGGTTGAGGATGGCGTCGATGGCGATGGTCGTCTTGCCGGTTTTGCGGTCGCCGATGATCAGCTGACGCTGACCCCGCCCGATGGGGGTCATGGCGTCGATCGACTTGATACCGGTCTGGAGGGGCTCGTGCACCGGCTGGCGTCCCATGATGCCGGGGGCCTGGATCTCCATCCGCCGCTCGACGGCGCCGGTGATCTCACCCTTGCCGTCGATGGGATGGCCCAGGGCGTCGACGACCCGGCCCAGCAGGGCGTCACCGACCGGCATGGAGAGGATCCGCCCGGTGGCCTTCACCGGCTGGCCCTCCTCGACGGATTCGATGTCGCCGAGGATCACCGCTCCGATGGAGTCCTCGTCGAGGTTCAGGGCCAGGCCCACGTCGCCGTTCTCGAACTCGAGAAGCTCGTTCACGCCGGCGTCGGGCAGGCCCGACACCCGGGCGATACCGTCGCCGACCTCGAGTACCCGGCCCACGGTGCCGGACTCGATGCCGGCGCTGTAGCCCTCGATGCTGTGCTTGATGGCCTCGGTGATGGAGGCGGTGTCGAAAATGAGATCAGCCATGATGCTGTGGGGTCTCCTCGGAGAGAGGGCCGGTGGGCCGGGAAGCGGGCATCACACCTGCTCCTTGAGCTTCTCGATGCGGGTACGAATTGATCCGTCGATGATCGTGTCGTCGATCTGGGCCACCAGGCCGCCCAGGATCTCGGGATCGATGATGACCTTGACCTCGACCTGGCGACCGACGTTGGAGCTCAGGGCCGCCTCGAGACGGGAGAGCTGTTCGGCGGTGAGTGGAACGGCCGAGCGCACCTCGGCCACGGCCTTGCCCCGCGACTCCGCCGCCAGGGCCACGACCCGGTCGGCGATGGTGGGTATGTCGCCGCCCCGTCCGGCGCCCACCAGCATGGCCACGATGTTCGTGGTCAGGGGCAGGGCCCGGTGCTCCAGCAACTCGTCCACGACCACCAGGCGGCGGGCGGCGGGCAGGCTGCGGTCGGCCAGGGCCAGGCGCAGCTCGTCGCTGCGGTCCATGGCCCGGGCGAGCTGGTACAGCTCGTCGGAAACGGTGTCGAGGGAGTCCTCGGCCCGCGCGATCTCCACGATTGCGCCGGCGTAGGCCTCGGTTCTGTCGGTCATCGGTGTTTGTTTCCTCCACGGTCCACCCCGGGGGCGGACCGGTCGGGCGGCGGATCAGTTCTGGGATCCGACCCGGTCAATGAAGTTGTCGACGAGCTTGGCGTAGCGGGCCTCGTCGAGACTGTCCTCTACGATGCGCTCGGCGGCGCCGACGGCGAGGCCGGCGAGCTGGGACCGGGTCTCGGCCAGGGCCCGCTCACGGGCGGCGGCGAGATCGATCTCGGCCTGGGCCTTGCGCTCGGCCAGTTCGGCTTCGAGGGCGGCCAGACGTTCCTTGCGGACCGCCTCGGCCTGTTCGCGGGCCTCGTCGATGATGCGGGCGGCCTCGGTCTTGGCCTCGGCCAGCTTGGCCTCGTAGTCGGCCTTGAGCTCGGCCGCCTCGGCCTGCACCTTGTCGGCGGCGTCGAACTCGCTCTGGATCTTGGCGGTCCGTTCCTCCATGGCCTTGCGCACCGGTGGGTAGGCCACCTTGGTGAGCACCACCATGAGCAGGAAGAAGCTGATCGCGCCCCAGATGATCTCGTTGGTCGCCGGGAGGATCGGGTTGTTGGGCCCTTCCTCGGCGGCAAGCAGCAGCAGGTTCATCGGGGCTCCTAGGCGAACTTCAACAGGATGAAGACCACGAAGCCGATGAGGGCCAGGGCCTCGGTGAAGGCGATACCGAGGAACATCGTGGTGCGGACCATGCCGGCGGCCTCGGGCTGGCGGGCCATGGCCTGGACGGACTGGCCGACCAGGTAGCCGATGCCGATACCGGGGCCGATGGCCGCGAGGCCATAGGCGAAGCCGGATGAAATCGCCTCGCCGAAGGCGATCTGGTCCGCCCCGGAGGCGGCCTGGGCAAGCAGTTCCATTTGCTTTTCCTTACTTGGGTTGTCGGCTCTGGGAGCCGCTTGGGTCGGTTGGTTGACTCGAGGGGACTACAGGGACGATGTCAGTGCTCGGGGTGCATCGAGGAGCCGATGTACACCGCGGCCAGGATGGTGAAGATGTAGGCCTGCAGGAACGAGACCATGATCTCGAAACCGGTGAGCAGGATCAGCATGATGAACGGCAGGGGCAGGAACACCGCGTACCACTGCTTGATCCACAGGGCCTCCGACAGCACCACGAAGGTCACCAGCAGGATGTGGCCGGCCAGCATGTTGGCGAAGAGACGGACGGCCAGGGAGAAGGGCCGTACGAGGAAGGTGGAGACGAACTCGATGGGTGTCACCAGGAAGTAGAGAGCCCAGGGCACACCGGGGGGGAACAGGGCGTTCTTGAAGTACTTCGCCCCCTGGTACTTGATGCCCGTCCCCAGGAAGATGACCCACACCAGGACGGCCAGCAGGGCCGGAAAGGCCATACGGGCGTTGCCCGGCATCTGCCAGCCGGGTATCACCTCGAAGAGGTTGGTGATCAGCACGAAGAAGAACAGCGACAGCAGGAAGGGGTTCCAGGGCCGCCCCTCCGGACCGATGGTCTGCTCGATGATGCCGTTGTCGATGAACTCGATCCCCGACTCGGCCACGGTCTGGATACCGGTGGGGACCAGTCGCTTCTTGTACTTCGAACCGGCCGCCATGTAGATGGCGATGGTGGCGACCATGGCGATCAGGGCCGACAGCCCTATCTTGTTCAGGCCGTACCAGGCGTCTCCGCCGAAGAACGACGGCCACTCGACCAGCTTTTCGATCGGTGGAAACTCGAGGCCGAAGATCATCGGCGATTACCTCTTGTTCTCGGGGGACGAACCCACACTCGGTCTGGGCTTGAGTCCGGGGAAGGCCAGCGACGCCGAGACGTAGCGGGTTTCCCAGATCAGAAGCCCGAGGTGGGTGACGATCAGGGTGATGCCCAGGGGCATCAGTTCGACCCAGGCGGCATCCTTCACCGCCAGTATCGCGACGGAGATCAGGGCCAGACGGATCAGGAATCCGCCCAGGGCCGCGGCCATCAGCAGGGCCAGCGAGATACGGGCACTCCAGGCCAGCAGGGCGGCGGCGAAGACGAAGTTCACCAGAACCAGGGCTATGGCGTAGCTCGAGGAGAGGGCCCCGTTCACGCCCCAGACGGCGAACGACAGCGCCAGAACCAGGGGGATGACCGGGAGAGCACGGCGAACCATGTCGCCGGCGATCTCCTGCTCGGGGGCGGGCCCGTCGAGTCGGGTGACGAAGGTGTCGCTCACGAGGCGTCTTCCAGGCTGAGGCGGGAGGTGCTCACGGGGCGTCTTACAGGGCTGAGATGGGAGGTGCTCACGAGGCGTCTTCCAGGGTGACGCCGGTGGGCAGGCGGCCGTCGGGCAGCTCGGGTGGCCTGAAGGCGACGGGGGCGGCCCCGGCCCCATCGATGGAGGAATCCTCCAGCGGCCGCGACCGCTTGTTCCTCAGCTCGTTCTCGATGAGGGTCATGCGGCCGTCGTACTCGTACCACCAGCGCAGCCCCATGCCCACCATCGTCAGGACCAGCAGGAGGATCATGAACAGCGGCGTGGTACCCAGCCACCGGTCCGCCAACCAGCCCAGCCCGGCGAAGACCGAGGGGGTGATCGCCAGCTCGAAGGCGCGGGTGAGCCCCTCACCGAAGCCGTTGTTGAGCTCTCGTCGGTCGGACAGGTCCATCGGATCCGTAGGGGGAGGCGGGGGGCGAACTCGGGCAGGCGGGAGCTGCCGCGCTTGTGAAAGCTCTCACAATGTATTGCAGCCCGGGCCTCGAGGCAAGTTTCCCGTGTCGGGGGAGGATCGGGCCGGAAGCGGCCGCCCCGCTCAGTCGTTCAGTCCGGGACCCGAGGCGGTGGTGCGGCGGGCCGAGGAATGGAACAGGGTGTAGAGCATCAGGGCCAGTCCGGCGACCAGGAAGGGCACCAGGGCGTCGCCGTTGCCGGTGATCGTGGGAAACAGGACCACTCCCGAGAGCAACGCCGTCCAGGTCCACAGGATCAGCACGCTACGTCGATGCCCGTGTCCCAGTCTCATGAGCCGGTGGTGCATGTGACCCTTGTCGGCCTGACTCAGCGGCGTCCGGCTGGCGGCCCGGCGGGCCACCGACCAGGCGGTGTCCAGGAGCGGAACCCCGAGTACCACGAAGGGGATCGCCATGGGGGCGAAGAAGAAGTAGGTCTGGCCCGAGAACTGGTCGACGACCCTACCGCCGATGGTCATGGTGGCCGCCGCCATCAGCAGCCCCAGCATGAGAGCGCCGCCGTCTCCCATGAAGATGCGGGCCGGGTGGAAGTTGTGGGGCAGGAATCCCACACACAGCCCCAGGGTCACCAGGGCGACCAGCGGCCCCACCCCCGCGCCCTCGATCAGCCCGGCGTGGGCCAGCTGCTGGCTGTACAGGTAGAAAGCCCCCGCCGCTATGGCCAGCACCCCCGCCGCCAGTCCGTCGAGCCCGTCGATGAGGTTGATGGCGTTGGCCATGAGCACCACCCACAGGACCGTGACCAGGGGAACGATGTCGGGAGACAGAGCCCACAGACCCCCGAAGGGCACCCTCACGTAGAACATCGTCACACCGAACAGATACAGCAGGCTCCCGGCCAAGACCTGGCCCGCCACCTTGGCCGGCGGTGACACGGGTCTGAGATCGTCGGCGGCCCCCACGAAGAACATCACCGAGGCCCCGATGACGATGCCCAGTGGCTCGGAGGAGCTGGTGAAGGCCGAGCGGAAGGTCTCCAGACGCGAGGCCAGACCGAACGCGGCCAGAAAGGCCAGGTACATGGCGGCCCCCCCGGCCGTGGCCGTGGGGCGGAGATGCACCCGGCGCTCGTCGGGCTCGACGACGGCCCCGACCTTGAAACCGATCCAGCGGACCACGGGGGTCAGCACCGCCGTGCCACCTGCCGCCGTCAGCACCACGGCGAGCGTGTCGGTCGTCTGGCTCACCGATCTCCCTCGTCCGGTCCTGTTGCCGCCGTCAGCACCACGGCGAGCGTGTCGGTCGTCTGGCTCACCGATCTCCCTCGTCCGGTCCTGTTTCTACACCTGTCGTCCCGGGTCACCCGGCCCTGTGAGTCTGCCGCGTGGATCGACCCCCGCGGTGTCAACCGGGCCGGAACCTTGGGAGCGGATCTCCGGTGCCGATGGGAGTCCGCCGGATTCCCCGGTCATCGACCCCAGCCCGATCGCGCAGCGAGATGTCCACCGAGACCCAGACCAGGAACAACGACACCGAGGCAGCGACTAGCGTTGAACCGATGATGTCGTTCCGGCCAGGGGCCCTCGGGGGGAAGAAGCGGCCCGCGGGATCACTGTGGTTGCGGGCCGTCCTGGTGTTCATCGACACCGAGGCCATATTCCTGGCCTGGGCCGTGGCCCTGGTCTTCTTCCAGCAGGCGCCGATCAGCACCCGCTCCAGCAGTGCCGGGGTGATGGCCACCGTCGTCCTGGTGCTGGTGGGGTTGTTCTTCCTCGCCACCCAGGATCTCTACCTCGCCCGGGTGTCCAACATCAGGGCCGTGGAGATGACCCGCCTGTTCCGCACCTCGGTCCTCACCGCCCTGGCGGCGGGTCTGGGGGCCGAGATATTCGACCAGAACATCTTCGCCTGGGAGGCGTTCGTGGGCGGGCTGCTGATGCTCGTGTTCCTGGTCATAGGCCGCAGCGCCTACCGGGCCTGGCTCACGGCCCGGCGGACCCAGGGCGAGTACCGCAGGTCGGTGGTTCTCGTGGGCACCAACGACGAGGCCGCCGGGCTCCACGATCTGCTCCGCTCCCACGTCGAGATCGGCCTCGAGGTGGCCGCCGTGTTCGGAGATGCCGGCCAGGCCGAGGCCAACGGCCTGGGCCACCTCTACTCCGGCTCGTACGACGAGGCCGCCGAGTACGTGACGGAACACACCGTCTCAGGAGTCCTGATCGCCACCAGTTCCCTGCCGAGCCCCCGGCTGAACCGGGTGGTCCGCGACCTCCTCACCACGGGGACCCACATCCAGCTCACCAGCGGCCTGCACGGTATCGCCAGCCGGAGACTGCGGGCCCAACCCCTGGCCCACGAACCGATGATCTATCTCGAACAGCTCACCCTGAGCCGCTGGCAGCTGGCCGTCAAGCGCAGTATCGACATCGTCGCCTCGGCCGCCGGTCTGATCGTCACCGGTCCGGTGATCCTGGTCACCGGGCTCATCGTGAAGGCCACTTCACCCGGACCGATGTTCTTCACCCAGGACCGGGTCGGGCGCAACGGCGAGATCTTCAAGATGGTGAAGATCAGAACCATGGTGGTCGATGCCGAGGCCCGGCTGGCCGAGCTCAAGGCGGCTCAGAACGAGCGCCGCGGACCCCTCTTCAAGATGGACCGCGATCCCCGCTTCACCGCCGTCGGCCGCATCCTCGACGTCACCAGCATCAACGAACTGCCCCAGCTCTGGAACGTGCTGAAGGGCGACATGAGCCTGGTGGGCCCACGACCGGCACTGCCCAGCGAGGTCGCCGACTTCGACCCCGAGCTGCACTCCAGGAACCTGGTGCGACCCGGTATCACCGGTCTCTGGCAGGTGGAGGCCAGGGACAATCCCGACTTCTCCGCCTACCGTCGACTCGATCTGCACTACGTCGAGAACTGGTCGGTGACCTTCGACCTCGTGATCATGCTGCAGACCGCCGAGGCGATGCTGGGTCGGCTGTTCCGGG
>DRKF01000327.1 GCA_011051915.1 Acidimicrobiales bacterium
CGCTGGCAGGTGATCAACGACTACGCGGGTCGGGTCCCCCTGATCAACAGTGGCGGTGCCTCATCGGGTGCTTCCGACCTGGCCGAGGCGGTGGCGACGGCGGTCGTCAACAAGAGAGCCGGTGGCATGGGCCTGATCCTGGGACGCAAGGCCTTCCAGCGTCCGATGGAGGACGGAGTCGCCATGCTGAATGCCGTGCAGGACGTGTATCTCGACGAGTCGATCACCGTCGCCTGAGCCTGGGTATCCCGAACCCGAACAACAACTGATGGAGATACGGGTAGGAGCTGATTTGTCTGTACAGTTTCGCCCGACCCACCCTGCCCCGAGGGGAACGAAGTGACCCAGACCGAAACCCGCCAGCACCCCGTCGAGGAACTCGATGAGGTCGTGATCAGATTCGCCGGTGACTCCGGTGACGGAATGCAGCTCACGGGCGACCGCTTCACCAGCGCCAGTGCCGTGATGGGCAACGACCTGTCGACCCTGCCGGAATTCCCGGCGGAGATCAGGGCCCCGGCGGGAACCATCGCCGGGGTGTCGGTCTTCCAGGTCCGCATCTCCGACTTCGACATCAGCACCCCGGGGGACGCTCCCGACGTGCTGGTGGCCATGAATCCGGCCGCCCTGAAGTCCCAGCTTCCCCGGGTCGTCCAGGGGGGCATCATCATCATCAACACCGATGCCTTCAACGACCGCAACCTCGAGAAGGCGGGCTACGAGTCCAACCCACTCGAGGACGGCACCCTGGAGGGATACCGGGTCTACCCGGTGCC
Organism: Acidimicrobiales bacterium; assembly: GCA_011051915.1. Lineage (GTDB taxonomy): Bacteria > Actinomycetota > Acidimicrobiia > Acidimicrobiales > Poriferisodalaceae > DRKF01. The sequence continues at coordinate 777 of DRKF01000327.1, forward strand.
CATGACCGACCTGACCCGCAGGTCCACCGAACACCTGGGGGTCAAACCCCGTGATGCTGAGAGATCCAAGAACTTCTTCGCCCTGGGTGTGGTGTCGTGGATGTTCACCCGACCCGTCGAGCCCACCATCGACTGGATCCACCAGAAGTTCGCCGGCAAGGAGCTGGTGATCGCCGCCAACGAGGCCGCCTTCAAGGCCGGTTACAACTACGGCGAGACCGCGGAGATCTTCGAGGCCCACTACGAGATCAAGTCCGCTCACATGCCTCCCGGTGAGTACACCAACGTGAACGGAAACACCGCCCTGTCGTGGGGGATCGTCGCCACGGGCGGCCTGGCCAAGCTCCCGGTGTTCCTGGGCTCGTACCCCATCACCCCCGCCAGCGACATCCTTCACGAGCTGTCACGGCGGAAGAACTTCGGGATCCGCACCTTCCAGGCCGAGGACGAGATCGCCGCCTGTGGCGCCGCCCTGGGGGCCGCCTACGGCGGGAACCTGGCCTACACCACCACCTCGGGCCCCGGTCTGGCGCTCAAGACCGAGACCATCGGGCTGGCGGTCAGCCTCGAGGTACCCCTGGTCATCGTCGACGTGCAGAGAGGCGGGCCCTCAACGGGATTGCCGACCAAGCCCGAGGCGGCCGATCTGCTCATGGCGATGTACGGGCGCAACTCCGAGTCGCCGATACCGATCGTGGCCGCCAAGAGCCCTTCGGACTGCTTCTTCGCCGCCATCGAGGCCGCCCGGATCGCCCTGAAGTACCGCACCCCGGTGATGCTGCTGTCCGACGGGTTCCTGGCGAACAGCTCCGAACCCTGGCTGCTGCCCGACGTCGACTCCCTTCCCGACATCAGCGTCGAGAAGGCGACCCAACCCAACGGCATGGACGAGGACGGGAACCCCGTGTTCCTGCCGTACCTGAGGGACCCCGAGACCCTCGCCCGTCCCTGGGCGGTACCGGGCACCCCCGGCCTCGAGCATCGGGTGGGGGGCCTCGAGAAGGAGGATCCGACCGGCAACGTCAGCTACGACCCGGCGAACCACGCCCACATGATCGAGCTGAGGGCGGCCAAGGTGGCCGGCATCGCCAAGGACATCCCCGAGGTCGAGGTCCACGGGAATCCCGACGCCGATCTGCTCGTACTCGGCTGGGGATCCACGTGGGGGGCCATAGACGCCGCCGCCCACCGGGCCGCCGACCGGGGAATGGATGTGGCGTACGCCCACCTGACCCACCTGAATCCGTTCCCGTCCAACCTGGGCGAGGTCCTGTCCCGCTACGACCGGATCCTGGTGCCGGAGATGAACTGCGGACAGCTCTCCCGTCTGGTCCGGGCCGAGTACCTGGTGGATGCCCAGAGCCTGTCCAAGATGAACGGGGTCCCCTTCACATCCGGTGAGATCCTCGCCGCCATAGCCGAGCAACTGGGCGCCTGAGCGGCCCGGGATCAAGGAAGAATCTCGATGACTGACGTACAGACAACCACCCGCAAGGACTGGATGAGCGACCAGGAGGTCCGGTGGTGTCCGGGCTGCGGCGACTACTCCATCCTCGCCGCCGTACAGTTCCTGCTGCCCGAGCTGGGCGTGAAGCGGGAGAACACCGTGTTCGTGTCGGGAATCGGCTGTGCCGCCCGCTTCCCGTACTACATGAACACCTACGGCATGCACAGCATCCACGGCCGGGCCCCCGCCATCGCCACCGGCCTGGCCCTGTCGAACCCCGATCTCGACGTGTGGGTGATCGGTGGCGACGGCGACATGCTCTCCATCGGTGGCAACCACCTGATCCACGCCATGAGGCGCAACGTCAGGGTGAAGATCCTGCTGTTCAACAACATGATCTACGGCCTCACGAAGGGTCAGTACTCGCCCACCAGTGAGGTCGGCAAGGTCACCAAGTCCAGCCCCTTCGGGTCTCTCGACCGTCCCTTCGATCCGGTGAGTCTGGCCCTGGGGGCCGAGGCCGGCTTCGTGGCCCGCACCCACGACATGGACCGCAAGCACATGATGGCCACCTTCCGTCGGGCCTGGGAGCACGACGGCTCCGCCCTGGTGGAGATATTCCAGAACTGCAACGTCTTCAATGACGGGGCCTGGGGTGACCTCACCAAGAAGGCCAACCGGGCCAACATGCTGATCGAACTCAAGCACGGTGAGCCGATCCGGTTCGGGGCCAACGACGAGTTCGGGGTGGTCATCGACTGCGACGGGGCCCGGGTGGCCGAGGTGGCCGAGGTGGGGCTCGACGCCATCGCCGTCCACGACGAGAAGGCCGAGGATCCCTCCGTGGCGTTCATGCTCTCGCGCCTGGCCCTCACTCCCCACCAGCCGACCCCCATAGGGGTGTTCCGGGCCGCCGACCGTCCCGAGTACTCCCAGGCCACCAATCAGCAGCTTCTCGACGCCCAGGCCAAGCTGGGCGGCGGCGACCTGGCGGCCCTGCTCCGCAGCGGTGGCACCTGGACGGTGGAGGGCTGACCCCCTCATCGGGCCGTGAGGCCTGGATCCTCGACCTGGACGGAGTCGTGTGGCTGGCCCACCAGCCCATAGCCGGTGCGGTCGAGGCCGTGGCCCGTCTCGACGACGCCGGTCACGATGTGCTGTTCGTGACCA
>DRKF01000328.1 GCA_011051915.1 Acidimicrobiales bacterium
CCACGAAGTGCTCCAGCGCCTCGGGATTGGCCAGGGCCGAGGTGTTCTCCACCGGCCGGCCGTGCACCACTTCGCGCACGGCCAGCTCCGCCAGCTTCCCGCTGCGGGTCCGGGGAATGTCCCCCACCGCCAGGATCCGGGCCGGTACGTGGCGGGGTGAGGCCCCGGCACGGATGCGGGACCGGATGGCGGCCTGCAGCTCATCGCTCAGCTCCACCCCTTCGGCCGTCCTCACGAAGAGCACCACCTCGGTGTCACCCCCTCCGATCTCATGGCCGATGACCACACTCTCGGCGACCTCGTCCATGGAGTCGACCTGGCGGTAGATCTCGGCGGTACCGATCCTCACCCCACCGGGATTGAGGGTCGCGTCGGAGCGACCGAGGATCTCGAAACCCCCCGACTCGGTCCTCACCGCGAAGTCTCCCTGGGCCCACACCCCGGGGAACCTCTCGAAGTACGAACGGTGGAACCGTTCCCCCCCGGGATCGTTCTCGAACCTCAGGGGAACGGAGGGGAAGGGCCGGGTGCACACCAGCTCCCCCCGCCGCCCAATCGCCGCCGGACCCCCGTTCTCGTCCCACACCTCGGTGGCCATCCCCAACATGGGTCCCTGGATCTCCCCCTCCCGCACCGGCTCGGTGGGTATGCCTCCGACGAAGCACCCGCAGAGATCCGTCCCCCCGCTGATGGAGGCCAGATGGACGTCGGGCTTCACGTGTTCGTACACATAGCGGTAACCCTCGGCCACCAGCGGTGAACCCGTCGAGCAGATCATGCGCAGGGCGCCGAGATCGTGGGACTCGAGGGGGACGACACCCGCCTTGGCCACGGCCTCGAGGTACTTGGCCGAGATGCCGAACAGCGTCACCCTCTCCTGTTCGGCCAGATCGAACAGACGCTGCGGGCCGGGGTGGAAGGGAGATCCGTCGTAGAGCACGATCGTCGCCCCCGATCCCAGGACCGAGGCCAGCCAGTTCCACATCATCCAGCCGGCGGTCGTGAAGTAGAACACCCGATCGCCCGGACGTATGTCGCAGTGCAGCCGGTGCTCCTTGAGGTGTTGGAGCAGTATTCCTCCGGCCCGGTGGACCATGCACTTGGGGATGCCGGTGGTTCCCGACGAGAACAGGATGTAGAGGGGCTGGTCGAACGGGAACCGCCGGAAGGAAACGGCCTCGGAGTCGACGGGGCCCAGCCACTTCTCCCACCCGATCACCCCGACCGCGTCGGATTCCGGGCCACGGTCCCCGCCGACCCCGAGCTGTTCGAGGTAGGGAACGACCACCACCCGTTGCAGTCCATCCAGACGCGAGGCCACCTCGTCGAGCTCGGCCGACCGGGAGATGACCCTTCCGTTGTAGGTGTATCCGTCGACCCCGACCAGCAACTTGGGCCCGATCTGGGAGAACCGGTCCACGATGCCGTCCACACCGAAATCCGGCGAGCCGGAGGAGAAGGTCGCCCCGACGGCCGCGGTGCCCAGCATCAGGACCACGGTCTCGACGATGTTGGGGAGCCAGGCCGCCACCCGATCTCCGGGCCCGACGCCCTCCCTCTCGAGGGCCCGGGCCACGCGGGCGACCGCCGACCTCAGCTCACCCCAGCTCAGGGAGCGGCGCCGACCGGACTCCGAGACGGCGACGATCGCCTCGCCTTCACGGTCGTCGCCGCCGAGCAGGTTCTCCGCGAAGTTGAGCTCGGCTCCGGGCAGGAACCGGGTGTCGGCGAAGTCGTCTCCCTCCTCCACCGTTGGCTCGCCGCGTTCACCCACGACCCCGAACCAGTCCCAGGCCGCGGCCCAGAACTCACCGGGATTCTCGACGGACCAACGGTGGACGTCGGCGTAGTCCGTCGAGTCGAGCCCGTGAACGGTCGCGACCCACTCGGCAAAACGGTGCAGCTGCGATTCCGCTGCTCTCTCCGGCGAGGGGCTCCAGACGACTTCGGCCATGGACTCAAGCTACCCGGGGTCGCTGTGACGTGGCCCCGAACCCACCGGGTCGTTCAGCCGTCGACCTCACCGGAGTAGACGTTGAACCCCTCTTCCCGGACGAACCCGACGAGGGTGATTCCCGCCCGACGGGCCGTCTCCACCGCCAGGGAGGAGGGTGCGCTCACGGCCACCACCGCCCCGAATCCGGCGGCCCACGCCTTCTGGACCATCTCGAAGGAAGCCCTTCCGCTGACGAAGAGCCCCATGGACGAGGCGGGTGTCCGGCCGTCCAGACGGAGCCGTCCCACCACCTTGTCCACCGCGTTGTGACGACCGATGTCCTCCCGCACCACCACGGGCTCACCATCGGGGTCGAAGGCCCCGGCCCCGTGTACCCCGCCGGTGAGAGCGAAGAGTTCCTGGTGTCGGTGGATCCGCTCACCGAGGGAGTGCACCACCGAGCTGGACAGACTCCAGTCAGCCCCGATGGGTCTCAGGCGGGCGGTGAGCCGATCGACGGAATCGGTGCCGCACACACCGCAACTGCTGGGCACGGTCCCGAGCCGCTCGTGGGGCCGCCTGCCCCGGCCACCGGTGTCGACGGTGACCACGTTGAACTCCGACTTGGCGGCGCTGTCGGTGGCGCAGTAGCGGATGCCCAACGGCATGTCGGCGGAGATCAGACCCTCCGACACACACAGCCCCACGGCGAGTTCGAAGTCGTGACCCGGAGTCCTCATGGTGGTCGCCACCGGAAGTCCGTCGAGTCTGATCTCCATCGGCTCCTCGACGATGACGTGATCGGGAACATGACGAGCCCGGTCGCCGGACGCCGGGGACGCCTCGCCAGCGGTGCTCCGGTGCGGGGCGGCTCGATGCCTGCGGACGATCAGCTTGTGACTCCTCGAGGCCCTGGCCACGTCATCCCCTTTCAGCAGATGAGTGTCACCGGTACATGCCGTTCAGTTCAGTGGATGAGTGTCACCGGTACATGCCGTTCAGTTCAGCAGATGAGTGTCACCGGTACATGTCGTTCAGTTCAGTGGATGAGTGTCACCGGTACATGCCGTCCAGTTCAGTGGATGACTGGCACCGGCATATGTCGTTCAGTTCAGTCCATGCGTTTCAGCTGGGCCCGCAGATGGAACTGCAGGGGCTGACCGACGGCGGCCATGTGCATCTCGTAGCCGAGGGAGTCGCCTTCGAGCACGAACCGTCGGGTCACCTCGTCCACCTGCTTGGCGGTCGGGGTGGCACAGACACCGACGGAGCGGAGATCCATCACCCCGTCCCCGATGGTCCCGGTGTGGATCTCGGAGATTCCGGTGGGTTGGGTGATCAGCATCTCGACCCCGTGCTCCCCCACCGGCCGCAGGTAGCCGACCTCGGTGTGCAGTGGTTCCCCGGTCCCGGCACGACGTGTCTTCTGCGCGTACACCACGAACGGGCGTCCCATGTGGGAGAACGTGACCTCCTCGAGGTACTCGAAGGGCTCGATCGTCGGAAAGTCACCGGATCCCCGGCCCGACCACCTCCCGATCAGACCGCTGAATCTCTCACATTCCGGTGCCAGGTCAACGCTCATGGAGTGCTCCGATCATGGGTCTTGGCGGGTGGGAAGCCTTCCCATGGCTTCGGACCGGGACCCCTCCCCGTGGTGGGGCCGCTGAGCCATCCATTGTGCCCTCCGGAGAGACGAACGCGACCGTGGGGCGCCCGAAGGCGCCCCACGAACTCACATCCGCTCCGAGGTCACCGATTCCCGCTGACCTCCGCGGCGGGGATCAGAACTCGTCCATCCCCGGCATCGGGGGGGCCGACTCCTCCGGCTTGTCCACCACCACGGCCTCCGTGGTGAGGAACAGGGCGGCGATGGAGGCGGCGTTCTGCAGGCCGGCCAGGGTCACCTTGGCGGCGTCGATGACACCATCGGAGAACATGTCGGCGTACTCCTCGGTGGCGGCGTTGTATCCGTAGGAGCCATCCAGGGCCCGGACCTTGTCGACCACCACACCTCCTTCGAGGCCGGCGTTCTCGGCGATCTGGCGCATCGGGGCCGAGAGGGCCGAGCCCACTATGCGGGCCCCGGTGGCCTCGTCACCCTCGAGTTCGTCGGCCTTGCCGAACACGGCGGGTTCGGCCCGCAGCAGGGCCACTCCGGCACCGGGCACGACACCCTCCTCGATGGCCGCCTTGGTGGTGCTGACGGCGTCCTCTATGCGGTGCTTCTTCTCCTTGAGTTCGACCTCGGTGGCCGCCCCCACCTTGAGAACGGCCACCCCACCGGACAGCTTGGCCAGGCGCTCCTGCAGCTTCTCCCGGTCGTAGTCGGAGTCGGTGTTCTCGATCTCCCGCTTGATCTGCTCGATTCGGCCCTCGACCTCGTGACGGTCGCCGGCGCCCTCGACGATGGTGGTCTCGTCCTTGGTCACGACCACCTTGCGGGCCTGTCCCAGGAGTTCGATGTCGATCGACTCGAGCTTGAGGCCCACCTCCTCGGAGATGACCTGACCGCCGGTGAGGATGGCCATGTCGGCCAGCATCGCCTTGCGACGGTCACCGAATCCGGGGGCCTTCACCGCCACGGACTTGAACGTCCCCCGGATCTTGTTGACCACGAGAGTCGCCAGGGCCTCGCCCTCGACATCCTCGGCGATGATCACCAGGGGCTTGCCGGTCTGCATCACCTTCTCGAGGACCGGAACCATGTCCCGTACCGCGGTGATCTTGGACCCCACGAACAGGATGTAGGGATCCTCCATGACCGCCTCCTGGCGATCGGCGTCGGTCACGAAATAGGGGGAGATGTAGCCCTTGTCGAACCTCATGCCCTCCACGAAGTCGAGTTCCAGACCGAAGGTCTGACCGTCCTCGACGGTGATCACCCCGTCCTTGCCGACCTTGTCGATGGCGTCGGAGATGATCTTGCCGATCTCGGGATCGGCGGCGGAGATGGCGGCGACGTTGGCGATCTGCTGCTTGTCGCTGGATACGTCCCTGGCGATTCCCCGGACCGACTCCACGGCCGCCTCCACGGCCGCCTCTATCCCACGCTTCAGCGACATCGGGTTGGCCCCGGCCGCCACGTTCTTCATACCCTCGCGGACCATGCTCCAGGCCAGCACGGTGGCCGTGGTGGTTCCGTCACCGGCGACATCGTCGGTCTTCTTCGCCACCTCCTTGACCAGCTCGGCGCCGAGCTTCTCATAGGGGTCGTCGAGCTCGATCTCCTTGGCGATCGAGACGCCGTCGTTGGTGATCGTGGGGGCTCCCCACTTCTTGTCCAGGACCACGTTGCGGCCTCGCGGGCCGAGGGTCACCCGGACCGCGTCGGCGAGCTGATTCATGCCCGCCTCCAGCCCACGCCGGGCGGTCTCGTCGAACGAAATGAGTTTGGCCATCTGGATGCTTCTCCGTTGACGCTGGGAACCCGGCGTCTCCACCGGGCCGTGTTGGCACTCTCACTACTTGAGTGCTAACCAGCAAACCAGGAACAGCCGGAAATCGCAACCCCCGCCCACCGATTTCGTGGCCCCCGAGGGTACTAGCGTGAGGTACCCACCGGGAGGCCGAGCGTCGGGCTCGACACCCCCTCAGCCGAGGATCGAGTTTCCATGAGCGACCACCCCAGGGCCACCGAGGGCGACGCCGATCGGGTGGTCGTGGTGGGGGCCGGGGTGGCCGGACTCGGGGCGGCGCTGTACCTCTCACGGGCCGGCCGGAGGGTCACCCTCGTCGAGCGGGACGCCACACCCATGCCGACCGATCCCGACAGCGCCTTCGCCTGGGATCGCCGGGGAGCACCCCAGGTCCGTCACTCCCACGCCCTGCTGGGCCGCATCCACAACCTGATCCGCGACGACCACCCCGATGTTCTCCGGGACCTGTTGCAGGAGGGGGCCACCGAGATCAGATTCACCGATCTGATGCCGACGACACTCGACGACCTCACCCCCGCCCCCGGTGATGAGGACCTGGTCATGCTGGCCTGCCGGCGAACGACGTTCGAATGGGTGCTGCGCCGCACGGTCGCCCGGGAGGGTCGGGTCGAGATCCTCACCGGATCCGGGGTGGAGGGACTGGTGGTCGGTCCCCGTCTTGGGGACCGACCACCCGCGGTCACCGGGGTTGTGCTCGAGAACGGCTCCGTGGTCACCGCGGGAGTGGTCGTGGTGGCCAACGGGCGCCGGTCCGGCCTGCCCCGGTGGCTGGAGAGGGCCGGGCTCCCGTCCGGCAGCGAGGAGACCGAGGACACCGGAATCGTGTACCACTCGCGCTTCTACCGCCTGGACCCCGGAAAGGAGTTCCCGACCAGCGACCGGCCGATCGCCGGGGATCTCACCTACCTCAAGTACGGGGTCTTCTGGGGCGACAACCGGACGTTCTCACTCACCCTGGCCGTACCTCAGGACGACACCGCTCTCAGAGCCCTCAGGGACCCCGACGTGTTCGACTCCGCCGCCTCCCTGCTTCCGGCTCCGGCGGAATGGATCGATGAACGGGCCACCCCGATCACGGGGGTTCACTCGATGTCGGGACTGATCAACCGCAGGAGGAGGTTCGTCGACGGAGAGATGCCGGTGGCCCTCGGTCTCCACGTGATCGGCGATGCCTCGGTGTGCACCAACCCCCTCTACGGACGGGGCTGCTCCCTGGGGTTCTGGCAGGCCCGACTGCTGTCCGACGCCCTCGCCGCCAACCCCGACCCGCTCGAGGCGGCTCTGGCCCTCGAACGGACCACCCACGAACACCTCGACCCCTGGTACGACGCATCGGTGCAGAGCGACCGGGCGGCCAAGGCCGCCCTCGAGCGCCGCAACGGCTCGGAGGAGGCCGACGACCCCGCTCTGTTCATGAGGTCGGTGATCCGTGAGGGGCTGCAACCGGCCAGCCGGACCCACGCCGTCGTCTGGCGGTCGTTCATCCGGCTGCTGAACCTGCTCTCGACCCCCGACGCCCTCATGGCCCCCGAGGTGGCGGGCCCGATTCTCACCGCCTGGCAGGAGCGAGCCGCCCGACCCCCCGACCCCGCTCTGGGTCCGGACCGGTCGGAGTTCGTCGCCTCCCTGGGCCTGGTCTCCGGGGGCTGAGTCGGCGCTGCTCCGCTATACCTCGCGCCGCACCCCACCGGGGGCGAGGCTGCGAACTCGGGCCTCACACCGGCGCGAGGGGATCTCGGGTCCTCACCCGGTGAACGAAGCCAGCTTCTCGCCAACCACCTGCTCTATCAGTTCGAGCGGCCGGGACATGGCGGCGTCCAGGCCGAACCTGTCCGCCAACGACACCGCCTCCACCGGGGCAGGTGGCGGTTCGAGGATCTGGCCGGCGACGACCAGTACGGGCACCCCGGCCTCGGTCGCCATGTCGATGACCCCGCCCACGACCTTTCCGTCGAAGGACTGGTCGTCGAGGAATCCCTCACCGGTCACGATCAGATCGCTGCCCTCCATGGTCTCGGCCAGGTCGATCCGATCGGCGATCAACTCGAAGCCGGGTACCAACTCGGCCCCGAGGGCCGCGGCCAGGCCACCGGCGAGACCACCGGCCGCCCCCGACATCGGCATGTCGGAGACGTCGACCCCGAAACGTTCCCGGTAGATCTGCACCAGGCGCTCGAGGCGGCGGGTGAGAAGTTCCACCTGGGCCGGGCCGGCACCCTTCTGGGGGGCGAAACGGCGGGCGGCCTCCACGAAGGGGATCCTCACGTCGCAGGCCACCTGGACCTCGATCCCCCGGAGGCGGGCCAGGGGTTCCATGGCCGTGATGGCACCGTACCCGCCGTCGGTGGTGGCCGAGCCCCCCACCCCGACGATGATCCGCCGGGCCCCGGACTCGACCGCCTCCACTATCAGCTCGCCGGTCCCGGCCGTGGTGGCGGCTATCGGGTCGTTGCCGTCGGGACCGCCCACCAGGTCGAGTCCCGAGGCCCGGGCCATCTCCACCACCGCGTCCCGCCGGTCGAGCCTCCACTCCGCCTCCACCGGATCCCCGAGCGGACCGCTGACGATGGTCCTGCGGTTGGGGCCGCCCAGGACGTCGAGAGTTCCCTCCCCGCCGTCGGCCACCGGGGCCTGGTCACAGTTCCATCCGTGAGCGGCGGCAGCCGCCGCCACCGCCCCGGCCACCTGTGCCGCCGAGGCCGTACCCCGGAACTTGTCGGGACAGGCCACGACCCTCATCGCCGCCGCCTCGCTGCCGGGGTCCACCCCACCGCCACGGTGGGCCCGGTGAGGTGGACGGAGGACTGCATCGGCGTATTCTCGCCCACCGCACCCCCTCGTGGGAACCGGGAGCGACTTTCCCGCCTCGGTCACCGATCGGGTGACAGCCGAGGTGGACCCTGCGGCAGGGGAATCGGACCGGATCGACCGTTCGATGCGACCGGGTCCGCCGGGATCGGGAGTTCCCCTATCGTGAACCCTCGTGCAGGACCAAGAGCCCCAGCGGCCCGACCTGGTGATCGTCTCGAACCGGGGGCCGGTCGGTTTCCGTTTCGACGAACAGGGCCGCGCCGTCGCCGGCAAGACCGCCGGAGGTCTGGCCAGCGGCCTCAAGCCCCTGGTCGCCGACGGTCGCTCGCTGTGGCTGGCGGTGGCGATAACCGAGGCCGATCGGGTGGCCTCTACCCGGGGGCGTATCGACGCCAACGGGATCCAACTCGAACTCCTCGATGTCGATCCCGACATCTACGCCGACGCCTACGACATCGTCTCCAACTCCACTCTCTGGTTCCTCCACCACGGCCTGTTCGACCTGGCTCGAACCCCGGTGTTCGACCGGCGCTGGCACCGGGCCTGGGACAACTACCGCCGGTTCAACCGGCTGGTGGCCGAGGCCGTCGCCGCCCGGGCGCCTCACGCTGCCGACGTGCTGGTGCAGGACTACCACCTCTCACTGGTACCCCGCCTGCTGGCCGAGCTGCGTTCGGATCTCGCGATCGTCCACTACACCCACACCCCCTTCGCCGGCGCCGACGCCATGGGAATCCTCCCCACCTCGGTGGGCCGGGAACTGGCCGAGGGCCTGGCCGGGGCCACCGCCTGCGGATTCCACACCTCACGGTGGCGGGACGGTTTCACCTCCTCGCTCCGGTCGCTGGGAGTCGAACCACCGGCCACGTTCGTGGCCCCCCTGGCACCCGACACGTCCGGCATAGAGGCGGTCGCCGCCGATGATGCCTGCCGGGTTGAGCGGGACCGTATCGAGGAACTCCGCGGAGACATGCGGCTGATCGTGAGAGTGGACCGGCTCGAGCTGTCCAAGAACATCCTGCGGGGCTTCCAGGCCTACGCCGACCTTCTCGAACGTCGTCCCGACCTGCACCACCGGGTGCTGTTCCTCGCTCTCGTCTATCCCTCACGCCAGAGTGTTCCCGAGTACGCCGCCTACCGCCGGGAGGTCGAAGCCCTCGCCACCTCGGTGAACGGCCGCTTCGGTGACGCCGACTGGAATCCCATCGTCCTCGACACCGAGGACGATTTCCCCCGCGCCGTCGCCGGCTTCACCCTCTACGACGTGCTCCTCGTCAACCCCGTGCGCGACGGTCTGAACCTGGTCGCCATGGAGGGCCCGGCGGTGAACGAGGCCGCAGGCGTGCTGGTGCTGAGTCGCGAGGCCGGCTCCCACACATTCCTGGCCGGCCACTGCCTGGGCGTGAACCCCTGCGACGTGGTCGAGACCTCCAGGGCCCTCGAACAGGCGCTCGACATGGACCCCGTGGCCCGAGCCGAACTGGCCGCCGGACTGGTCGGGGAACTCCGGAGTCGGACCCCCGCCCAGTGGCTGGACGCCCAGATACAGGCCGCCCGCAACCGCGCCCCTTCAGGCCCCCAGGGCCCGGTCCCGTAGGTACAGCAGGAATTCAGGTACCTCGGGGGGACCGTCGAGGACCAGATCGGCCCGATCGATGAGCAGGGCCGGTACCTCGTCTCCGTCCACCGCGACCTTGAGAACCTCCCGACCCCGACCGTGCAGGAGGTCCAGGGCGTCGAAGGCAGGGAGGTCGCCTACGTCGTCACCCACGTGCACCACCAACCGGGCGTCGTCGACGAACGACAGGATCGCCGTGCCCTTGTCGACCTGAACCGGGGGGTGGAGTTCCACCGACAACTTCGCCCGCCGGACCTCCAGGCCCGATCGGATCGCCTGGCCGGCCGCCCACTCCTCCACCTGGCCGGCGATCTCGGGATGGCGCCGGTAGTGGAGGGTGAGGGAGAGGCCCTTCTCCTCGACCTCCATCTCCGGTGGGCCCTTCTCCCGTGACGCCGTAGCCACGTCCCTCACCACATCCACCCAGGATCCGGCCTGGGGGTGGAGCTCGACCTCACCGCGGTCGGCGATCTCGAGGCCGTAGGAGGCGACCAGGGTGACCAGGTGATCGTCGAAGTAGCGCCGCAGGAACTCCAGGGGTCGACCGCTCACCACGAGTACCCTCCGACAGACCCGGGCCAGTTCCTCCACCGCGGCGACGGCGCCCGGCCCCGGAACGGCCTGGGACGGGTCAGCTACGATCGGCGACAGAGTCCCGTCGAAGTCGACCGACACCAGACCTGATCGCACCAGGGCGGGGGCGAGGTGGGGCCAGGACCCCCGATCGCTCAACCGGTGCTGGCCAGATCGCTGCCCACGAGCACCAGCACGTCGGGGTCCTCCCACTGTTGGATCGAGGCGTCGGGGGCGGCGGGCATGATGAACACGTCGTTGTCGGGGTCCAGACCCAGTGCCGTGGCCACCTCACGAGCCTCGAGGAAGAACCCCTGACGGTGGTGGACCTTCGTGCGGGCCAGGGCTCCGGCCGTGTAGTTCGTGGCGGTGAGCACGTTGTACCCCTTGGCCTTGAGCTGGCCGCTGATCCGACTGGCCGCGCCGGATGTCTTGGTGGTGTTGGCAACCTGGACCTTGACCTCGTTCGGGGGCCGGGCATCGAATGTGGTGCCGTCACCACCGGCCGAGGTGTCGGTGGTGCCCTCGACCGTGGTCGACGTGGAACCCTCGGGCGCCGAGGTCTCCGTCGGCTCGGTGACCTCGGAGGTACCGGTTCCCTCCGTGGTCGAGCTCGGGGCGACCGATTCGGCGGTGGTGGCGGTGGTCGGGGCCACGGTCGCTCCCGCCGACACCGACTCCGTCGAGCCACTGCCGGATCTCAGCAGGATGAACCCGAGGACCACGGCGATGAGAATGAGTACGACCCCTCGGGTGGCCGCGCCCCCCGCGCTGCGGGCGAACGATCCGTCGTCGGCGGCGTGGCGGCCTCCGTTCATAGTGACTCTCCTCCTGCGACCCGTCGATCGCCACGACTGCGACGACGGCGATCACGCTGTCTCTGCAATCTCCTCACCACCAGGGGATCGGCCTCCATCGCCGCCTCGGAATCCATGAGTTCGGCGAGCACGGAGTTGTACTCGGCCATGAGGAGACCGAACTTCTCGGCCACGGCTACGTCCTTGGTCCCCGGTTCCACCCACCAGGAGCGTTCGAAGGCCAGTATCTCGCGATCGCGAGCTGACAAGGTCATGGGTGCAAGCCTCGTTTCTGAGGTGACTCGAATCAAGGACCCTCGGGGGATCCGGTCGTCTTCGAGCCCGAGGTGGGAATCGAACCCACAACCCCCGCTTTACAAGAGCGGTGCTCTGGCCGTTGAGCTACTCGGGCACAGTGGAGATGGTACGTGGCCCGGGTCCAACCTCCGGTGCACCGACCCCATTCGTCGCCCGTCCACCCCTGGTGGCCCGGGCCGGACCCGATCACCGCACTGCTCAGGTGGCTTCCTCCGCCTCCCGGCGTCGCACCACCTCGAAACAGGCCACCGCGGCGGCGGCGCTCACGTTGAGCGAATCCAGCGAACCCTTCTGGGGGATCGACACCACCTCGTCGCAGCGACGCCCCACCAGACGCGAGAGACCCCGACCCTCCGCACCCAGGATCAGCATCACCGGACCGGTCAGGGCGTCGGAACCGAAGATGGAACGCTCCCCGCCCATGTCGAGTCCGACGGTCCATATGCCGTGGTCGGTGACCGTGGCCATGGCGGCGGGCAGCCCTCCGACCAGGGCGATGTCGAGATGTTCCACCGCCCCGGCCGCGGCCTTCACGGCCGCCGGCGTCAGCCTGACCGCCCGATGCCTGGGTATGACGATTCCCGTGGCCCCGGCGGTCTCCGCCGATCTCAGGGCGGCACCGAGGTTTCCGGGGTCGGTTATGCCGTCGAACGCCACCAGGAACGGAACCCGGCCCCGGCGGTTGGGCTCCAGGAGCTCGTCCAGCGGAACGGCCCGCAGATGGGCCGCCCGGGCCACCACACCCTGGGGGGCGTCGGTCTCGGCGAGGGCATCGAGCCTCCGGCGGTTCACCCTGGTGATCGGGACCCGCCGGTCACCGGCCAGATCGAGGATCTCGGCTGCGGCCGGATTGTCGGGGGCATCCTCGACCATCACGATCTCGTGCACCTTGCGCCGGCCCACCCGGAGCAACTCCAGCACGGCATGACGGCCTTCGACCACATCGCCCCCGAGATCGTCGGGGCGGCGCCTCTGCCCCCGGGGACCCGATGGGGTCCCGTCGAGACGGCGCGACGGGCCGGCCCGGTCCCCCGAGGGGCGTTCGGGGGCCGATTGGCGGCCCCTGGCCCTGGGGGTTCGGCCGCCTCGGCCGGGAGTCCCCTTCCCGCCCCGGCGGCCTCCCCGGCGGGATCCCTGGCCCCGGCTCATCGCTCCGCCGATCGTGAGACCAGGGCCACGGCCATGGCCATGACCCCTTCACCCCGTCCGAGGGAGCCGACTCCCTCGGTGGTCTTTCCCTTGACGGTCACCGGGGCTCCCACGGCCCCCTCCAGACGGGCGCACATCTCGGCTCTCCTCGGTGCGATTCGCGGTCGGTCCAGCACCACCGTGCAATCGACATTGGTGACGGCCCATCCCGCGTCCTGCAGGTGGGACCGGGTCAACGCCAGCAGGCCGATGCTGTCGGCACCGGAGAGTTCGGGGTCGGTATCGGGAAACCGGCTGCCGATGTCGCCCAGACCCGTCGCGCCCAGCAGAGCGTCGATCACCGCGTGGGTGACCACGTCGGCGTCGCTGTGGCCGGCCAGTGCCCGCTCCCCGGGGAACTCGACACCCGCCAGTACCAGAACGCGTCCGGGGTCGTCGGAGAAGTTGTGGATGTCGAACCCCTGTCCGATGCGCAGTTCCATGGGTGACTCCCGGATCGTGGTCCGTCTCCCGGACCGCCACAGACCGCGAATCCTACCGGGGGACCGCTATACGCCTCGCGGTCCACTCAGCCTCCGCTCGGACCCCAGCTCGCCCTCATGGCCTCGAGGTCCTCGCGGGTCGTGATCTTGAAGTTCCGACGATCACCACGGACCACGACCACGGGTAGTCCCGCCTCCTCCACCAGGGCGGCGTCGTCGGTCCCCGTTCCCCCACCCCGGTGCACCCGCCGCAGGAGCCCGGCATCGAACCCCTGAGGGGTCTGAACCGCCATGAGTCGATCCCGGTCGAGGGTCTCCTCGACCAACCACCGGCCGTCGACTCCGCGCGGGTGGGGACGGACCCGCTTCACCGTGTCGGCCAGCTCCACCCCGGGAACCACCGCCGGCGCACCGTCCCGGAGCGCTCCGATCACGCGAGAGAAGAGTTCCGCCCCGGCCGCCGGGCGGGCCGCGTCGTGCAC
>DRKF01000329.1 GCA_011051915.1 Acidimicrobiales bacterium
GATTCCGGCGGCCATCACTCCGGGGGCCGTGTGCAGCCGACCCCGTACCAAGCTGGTGGGACCGGTGATTCCGGCGGCAATAACTCCGGGGGCCGTGTGCAGCGGGTCCTGTTCCCCGGTGTCGGGGATCCGATGACTCTCGCGGCAATAACTCCGGGACAGGCGGCGCTGTTGTTCTTCGGTGGCATCATCGCCGGGGTGGTCAATGCCGTGGCCGGGGGAGGGTCGGCCATCACCCTGCCCATCCTGACCGAGATCACCGACGCCACCATCGCCAACGGAACCAACCGAATCGCCATCATGATCGGGGCTCTGGCCAGCGTCTCGGGATACCAGCAGGGTGACTCGGTTCCGTGGCGACGGACTCTCCCGCTGATTCCGCCGGCCTTCGTGGGGGCTGTGACGGGTGCCTACCTGGCCTCGCAGACATCCCCGGGGTCGATGAAGAAGGCCTTCGCCATAGTGCTGTTCATCGTCGCCGGCTCGGTGCTGGTCAAACCCAGCCGCTGGATAACCCAGTCCGAACGGAGGCTGGGCCAACCCTGGTCATCGTTGCTGATGTTCGCCATAGGCCTCTACGGGGGATTCGTGCAGGCCGGGGTGGGGTTCTTCCTCCTGGCCGGACTGGTGTTCGGTGGGGGACTGGACCTGGTCAGGGCCAACGCCGCCAAGATGGTTCTGGTGGCCTCCTACACGTGGGTGGCCCTGCTCATCTTCGTGCTGGCCGGGCAGGTCGACTTCGGTCTGGGCCTGATCCTGGCGGCGGGCAATTCGATCGGGGCCTACTCGTCGTCGCGTCTGGCGGTACGCAAGGGGGCCAACTGGATCCGTTGGTTCCTCATAGTGGCCGCCGTCGGTGCCGCCATCAGGATGTTGCTGACCTAGGGACTTCCGGCGGGATACACGGTGGCCGGCGGGTGGCCGGCCCCACCGGTTCCCGCTCAGTCGGCTTCGTCCCCGGGGGGATAGAGGCCGGGCTCGAGTTGGGCGGCGTCGTAGGGGGCGATCCGGCCCTGTTCGAGAGCCTCCTCGATGCGCTCGGAGTAGGCGTGGATCGTACGGTCGGACAGGATCCCGCGCCGACGGGCGTCGGCCAGGGCGGCCCTCTGGGCTCCGGCCAGTCTCCGGGCCGTGAGCTGAACCTGGCGGTCGTGGACCGCCGAGGTGTCCAGAGAGGTCCGGGACAGGCGTTCCTCGACACCGGCCAGTTCCTCGGTGAACTCGGCCTTCATGCGGGCGTAGAGGGGTGTGGTGATCTCACCCCGGTGGCGCAGGTCCTCCAACTCGTGCAGTGACGCCCGCAGCACCAGGGCCTCGGCGGTGAGTCGTTCGAACTCCTCGAGGTCGGGGTTGCCGCGGGTCAGACCCATCCGGTTGAGCAGGGGGCGGTAGGTGAGGCCCTGTACCACCAGGGAGAACAGCACCACTCCGAACACGACGGTCACGGCGTCGGTACCGTCCAGATCCGGCTCCCGCAGTCCGAGTACCAGGGCCACGGGGATGGCGCCTCGCAACCCACCCCAGAACATCGCCGTCAACCATCCCCGGGGAATGTCGCCCCCGAAACGCCCCACCGCGCCCATCATCCCGTAGGTGACCACGGCCCGGGATCCCAGCATGAGCAGTATTCCCAGCACGGTGGCCCACAGGATGTGGGGGTCGGTGAAGTCCTCGACCCGGATCTTGAGGCCGATGAGCAGGAACAGCAGGGAGTTGACGACGAACGCCATCACCTCCCAGAAGTCGATGAGGGACACCCGCGAGGAGGCCGACATGGCGAAGTGCACGCCGTAGTTGCCGATGAGGAGCCCGCCGGTGACCGTGGCGATGACCCCCGACCCCCCGAACTGGTCGGCGAGGAGGTAGGAGCCGAAGGCGGTGACGATCGACAGGGTGATCTCCACCAGGTGATTGTCGACCGCGCTCATCAGGCGGTGGGCCACGAACCCGACCAGCAGTCCTGCTCCCAGACCCAGGATCACCTCCGACCCGAACTCGTAGAGAGCGTCGGCCGCGGTCACCGAACTCCCGGGTTCGGGGAAGGCGACCTCCACCGCGATCAGGAAGATCACGATGGCCAGGGCGTCGTTGAAGATGGACTCCCCCTCGAGGATCGTCCGAAGGCCTCCCCCGATGCCCTGCTCCTTGAACATGGCCAGCACGCTCACCGGGTCGGTGGGCGCCAGGACCGTGGCCAGCACCAGGGCCATCGTCCAGTCCATCCCCAGCCCGGCGGCGAACCCCACGGTCATGAGCCCCACCACGATCACGGTGCCCAACGAAGCCAGGATCCCCACCTGGAACCAGCGGTCCCGGAGATCCTCGAGGTCCATGTTCAGGGCCCCCTCGAAGAGCAGCGGGGGCAGGAACACGAACAGGATCAGATCCCGGGTCAGATCCACGCTCTGGAACGACTGGCCCAGCCCCAGGAAGAGCCCGACCACGACCAGGGCGATGGTGTAGGGCACCCGCAGGAAGCTCACCCCGATGGCCACCAGGGAGGCCACCACGAGCAACAGGACGAGGGTCTCCTCCGTTACGGTCACTTCGGGCACGGGGCGCAGGCTAGTTCCTCCCGTACAATCCACCGACGATGAGCGACGGTCCACCGCCCCTGCTGTCCCGGCTGCGCGAACGGGGCTGGCGACTGACCGCCCAGCGCCGGGCGGTGGTCGGGGCACTCCGTGGTGCCGATGTCCACCTGACCGCCGACGAGGTCCACCGGGCGGCGGCGTCGGTGCTCCCCGACGTGAGCCGGGCGACGATCTACAACACCCTCAACGAACTGGTCTCGATGGGTGAGGTCGGAGAGGTCGTGCTGGGGGGCCGGACCCGCTTCGACCCCAACGTGACCACCCCTCATCACCACCTCGTGTGCGACCGGTGCGGCCTCATTCGTGATGTGCCCGTCGCCGACCTCGGACTCGGTTCCGGGTTCGGGGAGGCCGTCACCGTCGACGGGGCGGTGTTCCTTCCCTCGCGTGCGGAGCTGGTGATCCATGGCGAGTGCGCCGACCGGCGGGCCTGCGACCGGCGCCGGGAGTCTCAGACACCCTCGGCGTAGCGCCGGGCGTCCTCACCGAGGGAGTCGAGCAGGCGGCGCACCCGGGGGTCGTCGCCGGCGATGGCCGCCACCCGGTCGGGGGAGAACTCCGCCGCGAACTCCGCCGGTGAGACCCATCGGTAGTCGTCGTGTTCATGGCTGAGCGTCACCTCGCCGCCGGCCTCCACCTGACCGGCGAAGGAGAGCTGCATGTAGTCCTGTCCGTAGAGCCAGATCGGACAGGCTCCCACCACCCGCAGGGGCCCGATACGCAGGCCGGTCTCCTCGGTGAACTCCCGGGCGGCGGCGCCGTAGGGTTCCTCGCCTTCGTCCATGATCCCCCCGGGCAGGTAGTACATGCCGGCCATCGCCGACTTCGATCCCCGTCGCAGGGTGATGATGCGTCCCCCGGCGTCGGATCCGTAGACCGCGGTGGCGATGGCGAACACCGGGGGAGTGGGGCCGTCCCAGTCCGGATCCCCGGCCAGGGGGTCGGCGCCACCGCCGGTGGAGTCGATGTCGTCGCCCTCGGGGGTGTTGGCGTGGGTACTCATTTCACAGCCTTCCGGCGTCGATGATTCGTTCGAGGAACTGTCGGGTGCGGGCCTCGGTGGGGTGGCTGAAGATCTCCGCCGGCGGGCCCTGCTCGAGTATCCGACCCTGATCCAGGAAGCACACCACGTCGGCGATGTCGCGGGCGAATCCCATCTCGTGGGTGGCCAGCAGCATGGTCAGGCCCTGGTCCTTGAGATCGCGGATGACGTCGAGCACCTCGGCGATGAGTTCGGGGTCGAGGGCGGCGGTGATCTCGTCGAGCAGCAGCAACTCGGGTTCGGACGCCAGGGCCCTGACTATGGCCACCCTCTGCTGCTGGCCTCCGGAAAGCTGATCGGGGTAGACGAGGACCTTGTCGCCGAGTCCGAAGCGTTCCAGGAGCTCGCGGGCCCGGAGCTCGGCGGACTCACGGTCCACGCCGTGGGCCCGGCGGGGTCCGAGGGTCACGTTGTCCAGGACGTTCATGTGGGGGAACAGGTTGTAGCTCTGGAAGACGATGCCGATGCGACGCCGGACGGCGTTGGGATCCACGTAGGGGGCGGTTATCTCCATGTCGTCGATCCAGATGGAACCCGAGTCGATGGGCTCGAGCAGATCGACACATCGCAAGAGGGTGGACTTCCCCGATCCGGAGGAACCGATGAGACACACCAGTTGGTGCTCGGCGACGTCGAGGTCGATGCCGTCGAGTACGACCTTGGGGCCGAACGACTTGTGCAGGTCGCGGATACGAAGCTTGGCGTCGGGCATCAGTGACCTCCCCGGCGACGACGTTCGCGTGCGGTGTACCAGTCGGTGAAGCGGGCGGCGGGGACGCTGATGATCAGGAACAGGATCGCCGCCGCGATCAGGCCGGTGTAGTTGAAGGTGCGGGCGTTGTAGATCTGGGCCTCGCGCACCGCCTCTCGGACCCCCAGGATCGACACCAGGGCCACGTCCTTCTGCAGGCTGACGAGTCCGTTCAGCAGGGCCGGGACCACGTTGCGTACGGCCTGGGGGAGGATGGCGAAGCGCAGGGCCTGCCACTGGGTGAGCCCCAGGGCCCGTGCCGCCGAGCGCTGGCTCTCGTGCACCGACTCGATTCCGGCCCGGTAGACCTCCGAGGTGTA
>DRKF01000330.1 GCA_011051915.1 Acidimicrobiales bacterium
AGCCGGTCGTCGTCGACTGGCGGGCCCCGGTGGCGGAGGCCTTCTACCGGGCCACCGGTCGGGATCCGATGGGACTGGTCCTGCGTCGCCACTTCGTCAGCCGGGGTCGGGAACTGATCGACATCGAGGACGAGCTGTTCGACCTCGACCGTCTCGACGAGACGTATCAGGGCCACGGGGCCCTGGTGGCCGCCCTGGAACAGAATCGCGACGGCCAGCTTCGCGACATAGTGGCCACGATTCAGGGTGAGCAGGACGAGATCATCCGCCACGAACTGAAGGGCACCGTAGTGGTGCAGGGTGGTCCCGGCACCGGCAAGACCGTCGTGGCCCTTCATCGTGCCGCCTATCTGCTCTACACCCACCGTTTTCCACTCGAGGGACAGGGTGTCCTGGTCATAGGCCCGAACCGGCTGTTCCTGAGGTACATCGAGAGGGTGCTTCCCTCGCTCGGTGAGGCCGGGGTACACCTCACGGTTCTGGCCGATCTCCTGTCGGATCTGTTCCCCGACACCCGGGTGACGCTCGTCGACAACCCCGAGCAGGCCGCCGTCAAGGGCGACCCTCTCATGGTGGAGCTGATACGTGAGGCGGTACGTGATCGGGAGCGACCGCTCCGCGAGGAACTGACCGTCGACTACGGGGTGACCCGGCTCCGACTGCCGGTGGCGGAAACCCGCCGGATAGTGAAGGAGGCCCGGCGACGTTTCCGCCACCACAACGCCGCCCGGCGCTTCGTCGAGACCGAGGTGTTCACAGCCCTGGCCCAGAGTCACCGGACCCGACCCGATCCGGCCACGGTGGCGGCTCGCCTCGAGGGTGACGCGGCGGTGCGGGCGGCGCTGGAACACATGTGGCCGGTCCTCAGCCCCCACGAGTTGCTGCGGGACCTCTTCGGATCGGCGGCGCTGTTGAGATCAGCCGCCACCCGGGTGGTGTCCGCCGAGGGCCGGATGGCCGACTGGAGGTCCCTGCGTCGGGACCGGGGACCCGACCTGGCCTCCTACGCATGGAGCGACGCCGACGTTCCTCTGCTCGACGAGGCCCATGTACTCCTCGGGCCCCATCCCGACCGTCGCCGGGAGGAGGAGATACGTACCTACGGTCACATCGTCGTCGACGAGGCCCAGGATCACACACCCATGGCCCTCCGGATGATCGCCCGTCGTTCCCTGAACGGGTCGTTGACCCTGGTGGGCGACATCGCCCAGGCCACGTCGCCGGGAGCGGCCGACTCGTGGGATGACGTGCTGGCCCACCTGCCCACCGGGCCGGTCCCACCCGACATCCGGGAGTTGACCCTCAGCTACCGGATCCCCGGACCCAATCTGAGGTTGGCTCTGCGGATCCTCCGCCAGGCCGCTCCGGGTATCACCCCCCCGGTCGCGGTGAGGGAGAAGGGGGAGCAGCCGGTGATCCGTCGGGTCGCCGGCCCGTCGGTGCTCGGCGCTCTGGGTGAGACGGTCCGCGACGAGTTGGCCCGTCTGGAGGGCGGCTCCCTGGCGGTGATCGTCCCCGCCTCCATGGTGTCCGCGGCCCACCAGGTACTCGCCGCCGCCGGGATCGAGCACGGCACGGCCACCAACGCCAGCCGCAACGTCACCGGGCGGCTCCATCCACGGGTCACCGTCGTGCCGGTCAACCTGGTCAAGGGTCTCGAGCTGGACGGATCGATCGTCGTGGAACCCTCCCTCATCGTGGCCGAGGAACCCCAGGGTCTGAGAGCCCTCTACGTCGCCATGACCCGATCCACCAAACGGCTGGTGGTACTGCACAGTCGCCCCCTTCCCGAGTGTCTCACCGAGTCGACCGGTCCCGAGGCCCGGCCGGGGGCGGCAACCGCGGCGGACACCGAACCGGCCGCCGGGGAGATATGAGCCTTCCCCGGGAATCCCCGCAGCCCCTCGGTCGTTGATCGAGATGGAGACACTTTCGGCAATCGAAAAGTACGATCAGAGGAGGTCGGGTCCGATGAAGGAAGAGATTCCGAAGGCGGCGTGGAAGAAGTTCCTCGATGATGTCACCGAGTTCCGGGCCGGCTGGCTGGTGACCCTCGAGCTGCTCGACCCCGACTACGGGGATCAGCACGAGGCCGACCACCTCCCGCTGTTCACCATCGAGTACGACGACGAGGACGATACCGTGATCGTCGAGCTGCTGAAGGCGGGTGACCCCAAGGAGATCGGACTGAGGCACCTGGTCGAGCACCCCAGCTCGATCGAGGCCGATCCTCCGGCCCCCACCGAGGTGAACTCGATCCGGATCCAGGGACCCGGGAACGTGACCATCGTCGAACTCCAGCCGGTGCCGGAGCTTCCGGCTGAGTAGCAGCCCGGCCGAACCGCCGGAATCGGAGACTCCGACCCGACCCCACGGTGGGTACGGGGCCGGGTCGGGTCGTGCCGCGGGTGGGGCTCTGGAGCTGTTCTCCCCGCCCACCCGGGAGTGGTTCGAGACCGCGTTCGACCACCCGACTCCGGCCCAGGAGGGTGGTTGGCGGGCAATTTCCGCCGGGTCGGACACCCTGATCACCGCACCGACCGGCTCGGGCAAGACCCTGGCCGCCTTCCTGTGGGCGATCGACCGTCTCGGATCGGAGCCGTTCCCCGACACCGCCGATCGGTGTCGGGTGCTCTACGTCTCACCGCTGAAGGCCCTGGCGGTGGACGTCGAGAAGAACCTGACCCTCCCGCTCCGGGGCGTCACCGAGTGCTCCGAGGAGGGCTACGGCTTCGACCGCATCCGCGTTGGGGTCCGCTCCGGTGACACCCCCGCGCCGGAGCGCCGAAGGCTGGTCACCCGGCCCCCCGACATCCTCATCACCACCCCCGAGTCCCTCTACCTGATGCTGACCTCCAGGGCGCGCCAGACCCTGCGGTCGGTGAGGTGGGTGATCGTGGACGAGATCCACGCCGTGGCGGCCACCAAGAGGGGCAGTCATCTGGCTCTCTCCCTCGAACGCCTCCAGGAGGTCGCCCGATCACGTCCGGTCAGGATCGGGCTCTCCGCCACCCAGCGGCCCCTGGAGGTCACCTCCCGCCTGCTGAGTGGCTACGACGAATCCGGGTCCCCCCGACCGGTCACGATCATCGACACGGGTGAGTCCCGGCGCCTCGACATCAGGGTCGAGGTTCCCGTGGAGGACATGACCGAGCTCCCGGCCGACCCCCGCGAGGAGGGAGCCGCGGTCCACGATCGCCCGGGGTCGAGTATCTGGCCCTCGATCCAGCCTCGACTGCTCGAGCTGGTCCTGGCTCACAGATCGACGCTGATCTTCGTCAACGCCCGAAGGTTGGCCGAGCGTGTGGCCAGTCGTCTGAACGAACTGCACGCCCAGATGCCCAACCGCGGGGACCAGTACGAGGGCTGGTCCGCGGCGGGAACGGAGCTGGTGAGCGCCCACCACGGTTCGCTCAGCCGGACCCGTCGCCTGGAGATCGAAGCCCGGCTGAAATCGGGGGAGCTGCGAGGACTGGTGGCGACGAGTTCCCTGGAGCTGGGCATCGACATGGGAGCGGTGGACCTCGTCGTCCAGGTCGAGTCGCCCGGATCGGTCTCCTCGGCCGTGCAGCGGATCGGGCGGGCCGGCCACGGAGTCGGCGAGACCAGCAGGGGGCGGATGTTCCCCAAGCACCGAACCGACCTGCTGGAGACCGCGGTGGTCGCCGAACGTGCGGTCGAAGGGCTGATCGAGACGACCACCTATCCGCTGAATCCCCTGGACGTACTGGCCCAGCAGATCGTGGCCATGGTGGCGGTTGAGGACTGGGACACCGCCGATCTGCTGGCGGTGATCCGCCGGGCCGCGCCCTTCCACGGACTCACCCGGGGTGGATTCGAGGCGGTGCTCGAAATGCTGGCCGGGCACTATCCCGCCGACGAGTTCGCGGGGCTGAGGGCCCGCATCGTGTGGAACCGGGCCGAGGGGACGGTGCGGACCAGACGGGGGGCGGGACGGGTGGCGGTCACGAACCCGGGCACCATCCCCGACCGGGGTCTGTACGGGGTGTTCCTGCCCGACGGGAAGCGGGTCGGTGAACTCGACGAGGAGATGGTCCACGAGAGCCGGGTTGGCGAGAGATTCCTCCTCGGTGCCTCCACCTGGAGAATCGAGGAGATAACCCACGAGCGGGTCGTGGTCACCCCGGCTCCCGGGCGTCCGGGTCGCATGCCGTTCTGGCATGGCGACGGACCGGGTCGACCGGTCGAACTGGGGCGGGCGGTGGGGGAGTTCACCCGCCGGTTGGCGGCCCGTCTGCCCGATGACGTGGACGGTGCCCTGGCCGCGGGGGCTCTCGACGATGTGGTGGACGAGCTGGGTACCAGGAACCGGCTGGAGCCGCGGGCGGCGCGGAACCTGCTGCGTTTCCTGGCCGACCAGAGGGCGGCCACCGGAGCCGTTCCCGACGACCGGACCGTAGTGGTCGAGAGGTTCACCGATCAGCTCGGGGACTGGCAGGTCTGCCTGCTGAGCCCCTTCGGCGCCCGGGTTCACGCTCCGTGGGCGATGGCCATCGAGGCCGGCGTGGGGCACAGCCTCGGTGGCCGCCTGGACATCGTGTGGAGTGACGACGGAATCATCTTCCGCCTACCCGAGGCCCGGGATGCCATACCCGTGGCCGACCTCGTGGTCGACCCCGGGGAGCTGGAGGAGCTGCTCGTCGCCCAGTTGCCGACCACCGCTCTGTTCGCCTCCCGCTTCCGGGAGGTGGCGGGTCGGGCCCTCCTGCTGCCCCGCCACCGGCCCGGGGGTCGGTCACCGCTCTGGCAGCAGAGACGAAGGGCGGCGGAGCTGCTGGAGGTCGCCTCGCGGTTTCCCGGATTCCCGATGCTGGCGGAGACCACACGGGAATGTCTCACCGATGTGTTCGACGTGGCAGGTCTCGCCGAACTCCTCGGTGGCATCGCGTCAGGTGAGGTCCGCATGGTGGTGGCCGAGACCGAGCGCCCATCTCCGATGGCCCGGTCGCTGTCGTTCGACTGGACCGCCAACTTCGTCTACGACGGTGACTCACCCCTGGGCGAACGGCGGGCCGCGGCCCTGACCCTGGACCCCGATCTGCTGTCGGAGCTGATGGGTGTCGAGGAACTGAGGGGGCTTCTCGATCCCGGAGTCCTGGCCGAGACCGAGGCGCGGTTGCAGCGCCGGGCTGCGGGCTGGAGGGCGCGTGATGTCGACGAGGTGGTGGACCTGCTCGTCGAACTCGGGGCCCTCACCCCACTGGAGATCGCTGAGCGGTGCACCTTCCCGGTCGCCGACTCACTGGAGGGTCTCATCGAATCGGGTCGGGTCGTCAGGGTGGACGAGGCCGGTGAGGATCGGCTGGTGGCCGCGGTGGACGCTGAACTGCACGCCGGGGTGGCGGCCGGAGGATCCGGGAGAGAGGCCGGGATAGAGGCTCTCCTGGCGCGCTACTCGCGCACCCACGGCCCCTTCACGGTAGACGAGGCGGCTCGGCGTCTCGGGGTGGAGGCGGCGGAACTGGCCGGGGCCCTCCGGAAACTGTCCGCCCGCGGGCGGGTCACGACCGGTGCCTTTCGACCCGAAGGGGAGGGGACCGAGTGGATCGGGACCCACGTGTTGCGGACGTTGCGGCGGCGGTCGCTGGAGGTACTCCGTCGGGAGGTGGAGGCGGTCGACACGCCGGCCCTGGCCCGCTTCTCGGTGGGATGGCACGGGCTGGACACCCCGCGTGAGGGAATCCCCGGCCTGGAGGTGGCGATCGAGAGGTTGGAGGGCAGCCCCCTGCCGGTGGTCTCCCTCGAGACCATGATCCTTCCGGCGAGGATCTCCGACTACCGGCCGCCCGATCTGGACGCCCTCATCTCGTCGGGTCAGGTGGTCTGGACCGGGTGTGGTGGGCGGCGTGTCCGCGACGGTCGTGTCGCCTTCTACCTCCGGGACAATCTCGCCATGTACTCCGGGCCCGAAGGTCGCCCTCCCCGTCTGTCGGGGTCCGGGTCGTGGGGAGACGTGCACCGGGCCGTCATCGGGTTCCTGCAGTCCCACGGGGCCTCCTTCTGG
>DRKF01000331.1 GCA_011051915.1 Acidimicrobiales bacterium
GCCGGCCGTAGCAGGGGATGGGTGCTGCGTCCCAGATCACCGCTGAACACCACGCGACGGGCGCCCGACGGACCCGTCAGGTCGACGTCGATGGACGCCGAACCCAGGATGTGACCGGCCCACCGGAACGTGGCGTCCAGGCCCTCGACGATTCTGGTACGCCGGTCGAAGGGGACGTCGCGGAACTGCTCGAGGGAGGCGACCGCCTCCTGGCGGGTGTAGAGGGGCAGAGCCGGCTTGTGCTTGGAGTAGCCCTTGCGATTGGCGTACTCGGCTTCCTTCTCCTGCAGATGGCCGCTGTCGGGCAGGACGATCGCGGCCAGCCGGCGGGTGTCCGCCGTCGCGTAGACCGGGCCGGAGAACCCCATCTTCACCAGACGCGGTATGTAGCCGCAGTGATCGATGTGGGCGTGGGTCAACAGGATGGCGTCGATGCTCTCGGGCGGGACGGGAAAGGGGGCCCAGTTGCGCAGACGTCGCTCCTTGAATCCCTGGAACAGTCCGCAGTCGACCAGCACCCGACGCCCGGCATCCGTCTCGATCAGGAACTTCGATCCGGTTACGGTGCGGGTGGCACCGAGGAAGCTGAGTGTGCTCACGCTCACTTCTACCACGCGTGCGATCGCACGATTATCCAGGGGGACATGTGAAATTCGACTTCATGGTGGCCGGCGGCCCGCTCCGCCGGATGCAGGATCTGGCCCGCACCGCCGCCGCCTCGGGGCTGTCGGGACTGACCGTCACCGAGACCGGACGTACCGCCTACCTGTCGATCGCGGCCATGGCTCTGGCCACCGACGAGATCGACTACAGCACCGGCGTGGCGGTGGCCTTTCCCCGCAGCCCGATGGTGACGGCCAAGGTGGCCTGGGAGCTGGCCGAGGTCACCGGGGGACGTTTCGAACTGGGTCTGGGGACCCAGGTCCGCGCCCACGTCGAACGCCGCTACTCAGCGGAGTTCGATCCCCCCGGCCCCCGCATGAGGGACTACATCACCGCGGTGAGGGCCATCCTGACGTCCTTCGCCTCCGACGCACCTCTGGATCACCAGGGGCCGTTCTACAGCCACACCCTCCTACCCGGGGCGTGGAAGCCGACCCCCATCGACCATCCCGACATACCGATCTACGTGGCCGCGGTGGGTCCCTGGATGCTCCGGATGGCCGGGGCGGTGGCCGACGGGGTCCACGTCCACCCTCTCCACTCCCCCACCTATCTCGAGGAGGTGCTGCTGCCCACCGTCGCCGAGGGAGCCCGATCGGCGGGGCGAGATCCCGCCGACGTGCGGCTGGCGATCCCCGTGTTCACGATCGTCGGGGACACCGAGGCCGAGCGGGAACCCTGGAAGAGAGCGGTCAAGGGACAACTGGCGTTCTACGGCTCGACCCGCAACTACGCCCGGCAGTTCGATCTGATCGGCTTCCCCGGCACCTCGGCGGAGTTGAACCGTCTCCTCAAGGCCGGTGACCACGCCGGCATGGCCGAGGTCATCACCGACGAGATGCTCGATCACCTGGCCGTGACATCCACCTGGTCCGAGCTCGGCGACCGCCTGATCGAACGCTACGGGGGAACCGCGGATCGCCTGATCATGTACGGGGCCCACCAGATGTGCGAGGCCGACCCCACGAACTGGGACCGCTGGGCCCGGGTCGCCGCCCAGGTCAGGGCCGCCTGACCCCCCTCTTCCCCACCCCCTTCCCATCTATGCCACCAAGTGCACCCCATAGCGCGCGAACGGTGCCACAGATCCGGGAACAACCCCCATCTATGCCACCTTGTGCACCCCATAGCGCGCGAACGGTGCCACAGATGGTTGCGGGACGGGAGGCTGGGGGTCAGCTGACGGGGACGGTCTCGACCTGGATGTAGTGATCGGAGGGCACGACCACCGCCGCCAGGCTCCTGAGATCGCCGGTGTCGATGGCCGACAGCCGGTCGATCCGGGTGGCGACATCCCGGATCGATTCGTCCGGGTGGGTGGCGTAGAACTCCAGGGTCCGCAACCAGAAGTCGTTGTTGACCAGTTCGAACTCCCGGGTCAACTGCTCCACCGCGGTGTCCAGCTCATCCTCGCTGGGACCCTGTTCGGCCAGATCGGACAGAATCGAATTCAGGGCCGCGTCGATGGTGTCGAGATCCTCGGGAGCTCCACTGATCTGGATGTAGGTCTCGACCTGCTCGTCGGGAACATCCTGGGCCTCCAGAGAGACGAACGGCGAGTAGGTGGCTCCCAGCTCCTCGCGGATGCTGTCCAGAAGGCGGGTTTCGATGATCTTCTGCAGCAGGGCCACCTCCAGGCGCAGACGCGGGGTGTCCGTCCTCGCCGCCGTGTACAAACGCACCAGCGAGGCGACCTGGTCCTGGCCCGACTCCACGGTCACCTCGACGACGCCCGGAGGAGGATCGGGCTGGTAGTCGGTGACCGTCTCCCTGTCCCCCGACGGCAGGGTGCCTATGTACCGGGCGGCGAGATCGACCATGGTCTCGGGGTCGAAATCACCGGTGAGGACGAACACGAAGTCCGATGCGTCGTCGAAACGGTCGGCAACGAGGGCCCGGGCCGCTTCCACGTCGAATGCCTCCAGTTTCTCGGGCGGGGGCAGGACGCTGTAGCGCGGGTCGTAACCGCCGTAACGGGCCTCGAGCAGGGCTATCTGCCCGGCCAGGTCGGGGATCTGATCGGGGTCCTCGGCCACCGGCAGGATCCGGGCCAGGAAGGCGTCGGCCGCGCTGTCGTCGATGCGGGGGACGGTCATCTTCAGGTGGGCCAGTTGCAGCAGGAGTTCGGCATCGTCGGTGGACGCACTCCCCGACAGCCCCTCCTCGGTCACATCGACGAACTGGAACAACGACACCACCCGGCCCGAGAGCAGGCGGTCGAGCTGCACCGGGTCGAACTGCCCGACACCGCTGTCGTTGGCGATGACCGCCCCGAAGGTCACCTCGGTCACCTCGTCGTCGGCCACGGCCGACTGACCACCGGGGCTGACGGCGGAGAGGAAAACCGTGTTCGTGGCGATGTCGTTGGGCATGATCACCACCCGGGCGCCGTTGGCGAAATCGACCTCGAAGGATCCGAACAGGGTCTCCTTGCCCCGGCGGGTGATCTCGGCCGGTTCGGGACGGGCCATCAGCTCGGACTCACCGGCCGCCTCGGCCTCGAGCGGGGCGATGTCCTCGGCCTCCACGGTGCCCACGATCGCCACCAGTTCGTCCGCCGTCGGGATCAGGTCGGCGTCGGCCCGGGGTCCCACCACCAGGATCTGCGGCGGCGAGCCGACCAGGAACCGCTGGAACTCCTCCAGAACCGACTCGGTGTCCAGGGACTCGAGCACCGCCAGGTCACGATCCCGTCGGGCCTCGGCGGAGGAGATCTCGGCCCCGGTCAGGAAGTTGTCCACGTAGTCGCCGGCGTACTGGGTGTCCTGACGGGTGGGAGCGGCCTGGAACGTCTGCTCCACGTCGGCCCGGAACGAGTCGACCGACCGCTCCAGTTCGGCCTCGCCGATGCCGAACCGGTCGATTCTCTGGATCTCCCTCAGTACCGCGGCGAGGGATTCGGTCAGGGCCGCGGGATCGGCATCGAGGTCGATCGACACGATGGTCTGGTTCCGGACTATCGAACTGTCGCCCCCGTCGACGGTGAGATAGGGGGCGTCACCGCGGGACAGCGAGTCCTGGAGCCGGGTCAGGAGAACATCGGTGGCCACCGCACGTGCCGTGGCCGTCGCGTCACCTGTGGTGGTTCCCCGGTCCAGACCGGGACCGAGGAAGGACACCTCGACGAACGAGGAAGGCAGGTCGGGGTCGATGAGAACCTCGGCCCGGGGCTCCGTCGGGACCGGGACCTCGGGATGGATCGAGGCGGCACCGTCGCCGGATCCGACCATGTCGTCGAATCGGTCCCGGATCATCGACTCGATCCTCTTCGGATCGATGTCGCCCACGACCACCACCGCCATGAGATCGGGACGGTACCAGCTGTCGTAGAAACGTCTGAGGGTCGCTGACTCCATCCCCTCGATGGCGTCCAGCTCACCGATCGGGCGACGGCTGTTGTAGATGCTGTCGCCGAGGAGGAGGTTCAACGACACGTCGGAGATGCGTCCGCCGATGCCCTGGGCCCTCTGGCGGAACTCATCGGCGACCACACCCCGCTCCTCGACGGTGTCCTGCTCGGAGATGGTGGCCCGATCGGCCCACTCGCGCAGCACGTCCAACCCGGTGGACATGATGTCGGCGTCGTCGGTGGGAATCGAGAGTTGGTACACCGTCTCGTCGAAGCTGGTGAAGGCGTTGATGTCGGCACCGAAGGTGGTTCCGAACCCTTCGAGCACGTCGATCAGCTCGTTGCGGGGGAACCGCTCGGTTCCGTTGAACATCATGTGCTCCACGAAGTGGGCCACCCCGCTCTGATCGGCGTCCTGCTGCACCGAGCCGGCGTTCACCGCCAGGCGGAGTTCCGCCCTTCCCCCCGGAGCGGTGTTGCGGCGGATGTAGTAGGTCAGACCGTTGTCGAGAGTGCCGATGAGCACGGCCTCGTCGACGGGGAGGGGTTCGCCCGGATCGCTCGACTCGCCCCCTCCGCCCGAATCGACGGTGGTGGGGGAACCGGCGACCGTCGTCGACGGCGCCGAGGTGCTCGACGTGTCGGGACCGGCGGAGTCGCCGGGATCCACCCCGCCTCCACCGGTACAGGCGGTTACGAGCACCGCGAATGCGATAAGGGCGGCCCTGATCCTCATAGTCACGTGGGCCCGGTGGGGTTCGAACCCACGACCGAGCGATTATGAGTCGCCTGCTCTGACCACTGAGCTACGGGCCCTCGATGGGTATCACCTGCTCCGGGGGTGGGGCTCGAACCCACGACACAGCGGTTAACAGCCGCTTGCTCTGCCAACTGAGCTACCCCGGAATGACAAGGAGAAAGACTATCAGCGCCGGACCCGCGCCCCGCACCCTTTCGACGCCGTCGCCACCACCGGCCGGCGGGGCCTCACCCGCCCTCCAGATACTCCTTCAGGCGGGCCGATTTCTGGGGGTGTCGGAGCTTGGCGAGGGTCTTGGCCTCGATCTGGCGAACCCTCTCCCGGGTGACACCGAACTCCCTTCCCACGTCCTCCAGTGTCTGGGGAGGAGTGCCGTTGAGCCCGAACCGCCGAATGACGATGTCCTTCTCGCGGTCCTTGAGCTGGTCCAGGACGGCGTGCAGCTCGCCGCTCAGCAGGCTGCGGGTGACGGCGTCGATGGGGGCCACGGCCTGCTCGTCCTCGATGAAGTCGCCGAGGCTGCTGTCGTCGTCCTCCCCCCGCGGCGTGTCGAGGGATACGGGATCCTGCGCCATGCGCAGCAGATCGGTGACCTTGTCGACATCGAGATCGGCGGCACGTGCCACCTCCTCCACGGTGGGTTCGCGGCCTATCTCCTGCACCAGTCCCCGTTGGACCCGGCGGACCCGGTTCAGGAGATCGACCATGTGGGCGGGTAGGCGGATGGTGCGGGCCTGATCGGCTATGGCCCGGGTGATGGCCTGGCGAATCCACCAGGTCGCGTAGGTGGAGAACTTGAATCCGCGCTTGTGGTCGAATCTCTCCGCCGCCTTCATCAGACCCATGTTGCCCTCCTGCACGAGGTCCATGAGAGGCAGGCCCCTACCGGAGTACCGCTTGGCGATGGACACCACCAACCGCAGATTGGCCCGGCACAGATGGTCGAAGGCGTCGTCACCGTCGGCCACCGCCCGCCGCAGGGTTCTCTTCTGCTCGGGTGTGGCCACCGGACAGGACTCGGGGACCTCCAACTCCTCGAGCAGCGAGCGGGCGATGGCCCTCTGCTCGATCCGGCGGGCGAGCTCAACCTCCTCCGCCGCGCTCAGCAGGGGCACCTGACCGATCTCGCCCAGATACTGTCGGACGGAGTCGGGGCTTCCCCCCAGCGAGGGACGGGCGGCACGCCGGGCCCGGCGGCGGGCGAGAATGGTCTCGGTCACCGTACCCTCCCCTCAGGCCGACATCTCGACGGTGTCCGGCTGGTTCTCCTTGAGCCACGCTAGCAACGCGTCCACCGCCGCCGGTCTCGTGTTCGAATCGGCCAGCTCCTCGGTCCTCAACTGGAGCCACGAGAGGTGGGGCGCCAGCAGGGTGAACTTCTCCCGATCACGGCGGGCCTCGGCCGCCATGGCCGCCCGGGCCGAGGTGGCGGCAGCAGCCAGGACCCGGCCCAGCACATCGATGGGATCGGGGGACGCGTCGGGCTCCTCCACGGCCAGGCGCCGTAGGAGGCTCGACCCGGAGGGGCCGACCTCGTCGATCCGGTGGTACCAGTCGGGTCCCGAGCTCACCAACTCATAGCATCGGCGCAGAACCGGGGTGCTGAAGAGGAAGGGCTCGATGCGCCCCTCGAGGGCCTCGGGATGAGCCAGATGGGCCCGTAGCAGCTCCAGCTCCCGCGGGTCGGGAGCCACTACGTCGACCTCGTCGGGTTCGGGTTGGCGGTCCTCCCAGCCCGGGACGTATCCCGGGTCGGAGTTGGGAACCGCCCTCTGGCGGGAACCGGCACTCTCGGCCAGAGCCCGGAGTCGGGAGGGTTCGACCCGGCAGCGGTCGGCCACGTCCATCAGGTACTGGTCCCTCACCAGCACATCGGGATGCTCCGCTATCAGGTCCAGGGCCTTCTGGGCGGCCCTTGCCCGACCCTCCACGGAATCGAGACGCTCCGCCGCCATCACCCGGTCGATCCGGTAGCGGAGAAACGGAACCGCCTTCTCGACCGCCTCCCGCAACCGGGGTCGGGTGCTCTCGTCGCGGGCCAGTTCCCCGGGATCGGCGCCCTCGGGCAGGTCGGCGACCA
>DRKF01000332.1 GCA_011051915.1 Acidimicrobiales bacterium
GACACCCGCCACTGGATCGACGGTCGCCGGGTGGCGTCACCGGAGACCTTCAGCGTCCACTCGCCCATCGACGGGTCCCACCTGGCCGAGATCGCCGCCGGTGGTACCGACGAGGTCCACGCCGCCGTGGCCGCGGCCCGTCGGGCCTTCCCCGCCTGGGCCGAGCTGGGCCCCGAGGGCCGGGGAGAGTACCTGGATCGCCTGGCCCGGGCCATCCGCGATCACAACGACGAACTGGCGGCGGTGGAGACCGCCGACAACGGTTCGCTGCTGATCGGCAACCTCAAGAACGTGATGGCCCGCGGGGCCCTGAACATCTCCCACTTCGCCGATCTGGCCCGCAACCTGCCCCCCGAGGTCATCGAGGGCTCGGTCCACAACGAGGTCGTATACCAACCCTCGGGGGTGGCCGCCCTCATAACCCCGTGGAACGCACCGTTCATGCTCAGTACCTGGAAGGTGGGACCGGCCCTGGCCGCCGGCAACACCGCGGTGCTCAAGCCCCCCGAATGGGCTCCCCTGACCTGCTCGCTGCTGGCCGACCTCTCCGCCGAGGCCGGACTGCCCCCCGGGGTTCTGAACGTGGTGCAGGGAACCGGGGCCCAGGCGGGACAGCCCCTGGTGGACCATCCCGACCTGGCCCGGATCAGTTTCACCGGCTCCACCGACACCGCCCGCACGATCGGCCGGGCCGCGGCCCAGACCCTCACCCCCGTGAGCTTCGAGCTGGGCGGCAAGTCACCCTTCGTGGTGTGCGAGGACGCCGATCTGGACTCCGCCGCCCGCACGATCGCCCACCAGTTCATCAACGCCGGCCAGGTCTGCCTGGCCGGGACCCGGATCCTCGTCCACCGGTCGGTCTCCGCCGAGCTCTACGACAGGGTCGCCAGCGCGGTGGACCGCCTGCCCATCGGCGACCCGCGGGACCTGGCCACCCGCATCGGCCCCCTGATCACCCGCCGCCAGTTCGACCGGGTGTCGGGATTCGTCGAACGGGCACTCGAATGCGGCGCCCGGGCCCTCATGGGCGGCGCACCCCATCCCGCCGGCGATCTCTACTACTCCCCCACCATCCTCACCGATGTCGAGCAGTCCTGGGAGATCGTACAGAAGGAGGTCTTCGGACCGGTGCTGGTGTGGCAGACCTGGGAGACCGACTCCGAGGTCGTCGATCTGGCCAACGACACCCACTACGGCCTGGCGGCGATGATCTACACCACCGATCCCGAACGGGCCGACCGTCTGGCCCGCCGGATCGTGGCCGGCACCGTGTGGGTCAACTGCTTCTTCGTCCGAGATCTGGATGCCCCCTTCGGTGGGGCGCGAGACTCCGGTATCGGTCGCGAGGGGGGGCGCTGGAGTTTCGACTTCTACGCCGACGTCAAGAACATCGCCACCCGGCGTGGAGACGAGGAGAGAGCACGATGACCCTGAAGGGCTGGACACTGCCCCAGACACCCACGGGAAGGGCGTCACTTCTGCCCCCACCGCCGTGGCACTACTCCGGGGAGATCATATCGGTCGACTTCACCGCCGATCCCGAACGGGTGGCGGCCCTGATGCCCCCCGGGATGACCGCTGTGGGGGACGGCTCGGGATCCTTCGTGTTCGCCGACTGGTGCTCCGCCGCCGACAACGACCCCCGGATCCGCAACGATCCGGCCAGCGGGCAGTACAAGGAGGCCTACTGCATCCTCTACGGCACCTTCGAGGAGCGCAAGACCGCCCGCATTCCATACATCTGGGTCGACTCGGACGTCTCACTGGTGCGGGGGCTGATCCAGGGATTCCCCAAGAAACTCGGCGAGATCCACATGACCCGCCCCGTGGAGTTCGGCCGGGGTGGCTTTCCCAAGGAGATCGGTTCCACCTTCTCCGCCCACGTGTCGGCCCTGGGTCGCCGGCTGGTCACGCTCAGCGTCGACCTGGCCGAGGTGAAGGACAAGTTCTATCCGTCCTCGGTGGCCCGCCCCCTGCTGCACACCCGGCTGTGGCCGTCCATCGACGGCGGTGAACCCGCCGTCCACGAGTACCAGAGGGCGAAGATCTCCGACTTCCGGATCGGGACCGTGTACTCCGGACCGGGTTCCATCGAATTCGGGGAGAGCGAGTTCGAGGAGATCGCCGACCTGGGTCCCCTCCGAGCCGGACCCGGATATGTCCACTCCCTGGCCTTCACCGTCGAGGGAGGCACCGTCTCCCCCATTCCCGGGGAGGAGGGGGCATGAGCGCCCCATCGGTACTCACCGGGCCCCCGAGGGAGTCCCGCCGGATCCTCCTCGACGGGATGATCACCTGGACGACCGTGGACGGCGACGAACTGGTGACCGGAGACGGTCGACGGGTGGCCATCGACGAGGCCCGGCACCTCCCGCCCTGCGAGCCCACCAAGATTCTGGCCGTCCATCTCAACTACGTGAGCCGGGCCACGGAATTCAAGCGCTCGCTCGAGGGGGAGACACCGAACTTCTTCCAGAAGCCGGTCAGCTCCCTGAACTCCCACCGGGGTCACCTGATCCGTCCGGCGGACTGCCAGTGGCTCAACTACGAGGGCGAGATAGCCGCCATCGTCGGACATCCGATGCGCAACGTCGCCCCCGAGGACGTCTGGTCCCACCTGGCCGGATTCGCCCCCGCCAACGACGTCGGGGCCCACGACTTCCGCGACACCGACCTGGGTTCGATGCTGAGGGTCAAGGGCCAGGACAGCTTCTGCCCGATAGGCCCGGGGATCGTGTCGGGTGTCGACATCAGGGAGTCGACCCTGCGGACCTACATCAACGGGATCGTCGTCCAGGCCGCTCCGGTCTCGGAGATGGTGTGGGGCATCGACTATCTCCTGGCCGACCTGTGTCGCCACATCACCCTCGTTCCCGGTGACGTGGTCCTCACCGGGACTCCGTGGTACTCCCGGCCCATGGATGTGGGCGACCTCGTCGAGGTGGAGGTCGAGGGCGTGGGCCGGCTGAGCAACCTGGTGGTCGAGGGCCCCGCCCCCGCCCACGAGGTCGGCCACCAGCCGACCAGCTCCAAGACGGTCAGGGCCGTGGCCATGGGCAAGGACTACTTCCGGGCCAAGAACCAGGGACTGGGCCAGACCGCACGCGACTACTTCAAGGTTCGCGACGAGTACCTCCAGCACAACCGGGCCGAGGGCCCCCAGCCCCTTCCCCGGCCATGAAGCCCGGCCCCACCCCCGAGGGTCCCGCCGGAGCGGGATCCCCCCGCATCAACGAGGTCGGGATCCACACCGACGCCGTGGCCGAGCTGATCGAGCGGGCCCGGGCCACGGTGCCCTTCTACGCCGAGCATCTGGCAGGCACGGGGGCCACCGAGCTCAGCGAGCTGCCCACGTTCAACAAGGCCGATCTGAGCGGACACGGCCGCTTTCCTCTCCTCGCCGTTCCCCTGGCCGAGTGCTACCGGGTCTCGGCCACCTCGGGCACCACCGGGCCACCGCTGTTCTTCGGCTACGACGAGGCCGACTGGGCCGACGTGCACGAGCAGTACGCCCACATCGGGCGCACCATGGAGCTGCGCGACGACGACACCCTGTTGAACATGCTCGGGGGCGGGTTGTGGGTGGGTTCACCCTCCCTGGAGGCCTTCGCCCACGCCAACGACCTCGGGCTGGTGTCCCCCGGTCCCACCGGGCCCGACCAGTTGTTCGACTGGCTGGGCGACATGCCCGTCACCCTCCTGGCCGCCACCCCCAGCTACATGAGGCTGCTGGTGGAGAAGGCCGAGGCCGAGGGTATCGATCTCGCCGCCGGCCCCCTGCGTATGGGCCTGCTGGGAGGGGAGGGCGCCACTCCCGCCCTCCGACGCCGGGTCGTCGACGCCATGGGTCCCGATTTCGTGTGGCAGGAGCTCTACGGCTCCACCGAGACCGGAGGACCGGTACTGGGCTGGGGTCCCCCCTCCGACCCCCTGGCCGGGCATCTGCTGATCAACACCTGGGCCTTCGTGGTCGAGATCCTCCACACCGACCGCGACGAACCCGTCGCACCCGGCGAGGTGGGCGAGATCACCATCACCGCCCCCTACCGCCGGGCCTGCCCCCTGATCCGCTACCGCACCCGCGATCTGGCCCGAACCGTCGACACCGTCGATCCCAGTGGCTTTCCCCGGATCTCCAGCCTGGTGGGCCGGATCGACGACGCCCTCAAGGTGAGGGGGGCTCTGGTGTATCCCTCCGTGGTGGAGGAGATCGCGGTGGAGCATCTCGAACCGGGAGCCGAGTGGCGGATACACCTCACGCGGGACGTGGGGGGCCTCGACGTGATGCGTATCGAGGTCGAGCACCGCGACGCCGACTTCATCGAGGAGCTGGGCCGGATCATCCACCACCGGATCAAGGTGCGTCCCCGTATGGAGATGGTCGAACCCGGGTCCCTGGAGCGCTTCGCCGGCAAGGCCAAGCGGGTGAAGGACGACCGGCCCCGCGACTGAACCCTGGTGGTGGTCCGTGGGACCATGTCCCGATGACATCGACCACCCCCGAGGAGCAGACCGGCCCTCCGGACCAGGTGACCCTGCCCCGGGGGCGGACGGTCGAGCTGGCCGGTCGGGGATCGCTTTTCGTCCGACAGGGGTTCTCCTCCTCGTCCGGGGATCAGAACCCTCCCCTGGTGCTGCTCCACGGATGGGGCGCCACCGCCGATCTCAACTGGTTCAGTTCCTATGAGGCCCTCGAGGGAGAGTTCGACTTCCTGGCCCCCGACCTCAGGGGCCACGGGCGGGGAATCCACGATGGGCGCAGGTTCCGCCTCGCCGATGTCGCCGACGACGTGGCGGCCCTGATCACCGCCGAGATCGGCCGACCGGCGACGATCGTCGGCTACTCGATGGGCGGGACGGTGGCCCAGCTTCTCTGGCGTCGTCATCCCGAGCTCGTCGCCGGCCTGGTCCTGTGCTCCACCGCGGCCAACTTCCGTTCCAGCCGCCGCGAGCACCTCTTCTTCTCGGCCGTGTCGCTGACCGCGGCGCTGGCCCGCCTGACCCCCGGTACGGTCCGGTCCGACGTGGCCTGGTGGGTCATGTCCAATCGCGGGGGTCGCGAACTCCGGCAGTGGGCGATCGCCGAGCTGGAGGGTCACGACTGGCTGCGGATCGTCGAGGCCGGCCACGAGATCGGCCGTTTCGACTCCCGGCGGTGGCTGGGTGGACTCGACGTCCCGGCCGCTCAGATCCTCACACTGGACGACGAGATCATCCCCGCCCGACGCCAGGAGGAACTGGCCCTGACCATCGGGCAGGATCCGCCGACCCGGATCCGGGGAGGGCACTCCGTGTGTATAGAGAACCCGGCGGTCTTCGCTCCCACCCTGACCGCCGCCGCCCATGCCGTGGCCGCCCATGCCGTGGCCGCCCGGATCAGTCCTCCACGGGGTTCCTCAGAAGCTGCTCGATCCGCTCGGCCGCCCGGACCACGGCGGGGCCGTGGCGGCTTCCGGGATCATCGGTGATCCTGTCGATGGGTCCTGAGACACTGACCGCGGCGATGACCGTCCCCGACTGGTCCCTCACCGGGGCGCTGACCGAGGCCACACCGCTCTCCCGCTCGGCCACACTGGCGACCCAGCCGTCCTCCTGGGTCACGTTCCCGGCGAGAACGTGACCGGCCGAGCCCCGATCACCGGGCAGAACCGAACCCACCTCGAC
>DRKF01000333.1 GCA_011051915.1 Acidimicrobiales bacterium
ACCTCCCGATGTGGTCGTGGTGGTGGCCTGGGTGGTGGTCGTGGCCTTGGTGGTGGTGGTCGTGGCCTTGGTCGTCGTGGTCGTGGCCTTCGTGGTGGTGGTCGTGGCCTTGGTCGTCGTGGTCGTGGCCTTGGTCGTCGTGGTCGTGGCCTTGGTGGTGGTCACCGGCTTGCGGGTGGTCGGTGTGGTCGTCGGTGCGGTGAGAGCCCGAGTTCCGATGATGGCGACATCGACGGACCGTGACGCCACGTGGGCCTTGGTGTCCAGGACCTTGCCCGAGGATCCCGGAGCCCCGAAGCGGTGGATTCCGCCATCGGCGTCGAGCAGTACGTAGCCCCCGTCGGGAACCGAGCTGCCTCCCACGTAGGTGGATCGTGACGCCGCCAGGGCCTGGCTCCCGCGGAAGGCGTAGGAACCGAAAGCGAACACGCCGCCATCGGATCCCACCATCCCGTATCCCGCGAAATCGGTCGAGGGCATGGCGGCCACGATGGGACCGGCCAGCCGGCCGGTGGGGACGTACTGGGGCACCGAACCGTGGAATCGGGCGCTGCCGAAGGTGAACATCCCGCCATCGTCGTGGACGATCCAGTAGCCCTTCCCGTCCGGACTCCCGATGATGGCCACCGCTCTGGTGGTCTGGGCGGCCAGGGGAACGAACTGCGGGACCGAACCGTAGAACCCGAGGTTGCCGTAGTTGAAGACCCCGCCGTCGGAGCCGAGCAGCAGGTAGCCGTGACCCGAGGAACTCAGGGCCATGTCCACAATGGGTCGATCCAGGGCCAGCCCCGAAGGATCACCGCGGAAGACGGCGTCACCGAATGCGGTGACCCGGCCATCGGCCTCGGCCACGTAGTAGCCCTTGCCGCTGGGGGTCGGAACCAGGGCGACCGGCTGGGCATCGGGCCGATCGGAGATGTCACCGTAGAACGGCGCCCCACCGAGGCTGACCACCTGGCCAGTGTCGTCCAGTACCCAGCCGACCACCTCATCGGAGCCGGCTGCACCGCCGGAATCGGGAGACACCGCGACCAGCACCGTGGCCAGCAGGGCCACCACCAGCATGAGCATCACCGGTCGGATCGGCTGTCCGGTGTCCGCCGTGAGCCGCGTTGCCTTGGAGGACTGCGTTGCCTTGGAGAGCCGCGTTGCCTTGGAGAGCATTGTCACCTCGAGCCCGCGTGATGATGGATGAGTCCCATGAGCCCGTCCCGGGTCCCAATGAGTCCGTTTGATGAATCCATCGTCACGCAATCGTCATACTGTAGGAGTTGTCTAGCACACTGTTCGTGCCGATCAACAGCGGGCCCTCATGTCACCTGGGTCACGGACCGCCCACCGGTCACGGTCACAACACCGGACCCCGGAGCCACATCGCCACCAGGGCAGCGCTCCAGGAGAGCCACCGCCCCGACCGAGGCACCGCGGTCGACTCAGCGATACCGCAACCCAACGGCCGCCCGAGACAGAGGCTGGCGCGGTGCGGGAGCCGGTGCCCGGTCCAGTATCGTTTCGGGCTACCGGGCCCTCGTAGCTCAGGGGATAGAGCAGAGGTTTCCTAAACCTTGTGTCGCAGGTTCGATTCCTGCCGAGGGCGCCACACCCAGACCTTCACCCCCCGGAGGGATGTCGCCCTCCGGGGGTCGGGACCGGGCTCGAGGCCTTCCCTCGTGGACAAGGCCCTTTCCCCGTGTACAAGGCCCTTCCCCCGAGAGGTAGGTCGCCCCCTGGGGAGAGGGTGTCACCTCGGCTCTACCAACCGGCCGGAGGCTGGAAGGTGGATCCGGGGGCCACGAAGATCAGCTTGGCGTTCACGGTGATCGGCACGTGCGGAGACACGAAGCTCTGCGGCGAACAGTGGGTGCCGCATGCTCCCCACATCATCAGCAGATTGCTGTCGGTGGGATGCTTCATCATCACGTGGGTGTGGTCGGGCCGGACGTACCAGGGGAACGATCCGGTCAGTTTCCACCAGGAGTTCGGGGAGCCCAGGTTCTTGTAGTACACACCCGGACCGGTGATCGTGACCGTGGAGGCGCAGGTCTCCAGCTTGTAGGCACCGTTCATGTCGTTCCAGAAACAGACCTGGGCCGGGATGGCCAGACTCGACGCCTTGGAGGTCACCTCGAGGCGGAGATATGCCTGGCCGTTGATGTAGCCGGTCAGATCGGGCGGACTGATGATGGTCGGAATCGCATAGCTGGTTCCGGTCGCCGTTATCCCGTTGCTGTCGTACACCACGACCTGACCGCTACCTCCACCGCCACCTCCACCGCCCTGCGTGGTCGTGGTGGTCGCCTGCGTGGTGGTGGTGGTCGCCTGCGTGGTGGTGGTGGTCGCCTGGGTGGTGGTCGTGGTCGGTTGCGTGGTCGTCGTGGTGGTGGTCGCCTGCGTAGTGGTCGTGGTGGTGGTGGTCGCCTGCGTCGTGGTCGTGGTCGGTTGCGTGGTCGTCGTGGTGCTGAACACCGAAACGTCGGGTACCACGGCCAGGCCCACGACGTCGCTGGATCCCGAGCTCACCGAGGAGCCGTCGGGTCCGAGGATGTCGCCCCCCTTCTCCAGCAGCACATAGCCGGAGCCGTCGGTCTCGAGATCGACGAAGTCTCCCGACGGGGTGGCACTGAGGCTTCCCAGGAAGTCGAATGAACCGAACGCGAACACCCCGCCGTCGCCGCCGACCAGCCCATAGCCGGCTCCGTCGGAGCTCCGGGTCGCTCCCACGACCGGGGCGACCAGATCGTCGTAGGCGACGAGGGAGGGCAGAGCCCCGTGGAACCCGGCGGTACCGAAGGCGAAAACCCCGCCGTCGGCGGCGAAGATCCAGTATCCGGTTCCGGCGGCATCCGTGAGCATGGCGACGACCGGGGCGACCAGGTCCTCGAAGGCCACGTACTGGGGTACGGAACCCAGGAACTCGGCGTCACCGAAGGCGAACACGCCACCGTCACGGCCGAGGAGGTAGTAGCCCTGTCCGCTGGGGGTCATGACCATGTCGACGATCGGCTGGTCGAGGTCGTAGCCGTAGAGATCCCCAAGGTCACCGGCGGATCGCGATCCGAACCCGGTGACCTTTCCGTTCGACTCGACCACGTAGTAGCCGCGCCCCCCGTCCACGGTCACCAGGGTGACGGGTTCGGCCGTGAGACGACCCTCGACACCCCCCTGGGCCACCGCTCCCCCGGCCCCACGGACCGCTCCGGTG
Source organism: Acidimicrobiales bacterium (assembly GCA_011051915.1). Taxonomy (GTDB): domain Bacteria; phylum Actinomycetota; class Acidimicrobiia; order Acidimicrobiales; family Poriferisodalaceae; genus DRKF01. The sequence goes on from DRKF01000333.1 coordinate 3,203, forward strand.
GACGTGAGAACCAGATAGCCCGACCCCGAACCGGCGGCGGCCGACACGGACTCGCCCTCTTCAGTGGCGGCGCCGAGGGTGCCGGGAGCGATCATGACCGCCAACAGGGCGCCGATGACCAGGAGAAGGAGCCCACGGGCTCCATGACTGTTCGGATTCATCATTCTCACCTCAGAATGGGGACTGAAAGGCGGCGGCCGTCAGGGACCAGGCGGACGGTCTAGCACAAAACCGGTCGAACAACCACCCATCGTGGTTGCCCGACGCTCAGAGTCTCGGTCAATGGGGGAGGGATCACAGTGCGACGCCGACGGCGGCGGCCACAACCGGGGACATCGACGGCAGGCTGTCGGTGTCCTGTCTCATCCCCACCGAGAGAGGAATGAGCAGAATCAGGAATATCAGCAGGAGGCCCAGGCTCACCCACAGGGCCTGGCTCTTCCACCAGGGACGGCTTCCGGAGAACTCCGCCTCGATCTCGGGCCAGGGATCATGTTCCATTCTCTGCACTCCGGTGCCTGGTCGATGGGTAGATCGGGAATCGGGGACCACGTGATCCGCCGGGACCGTGCTCTCCGAGGACTGTGCCTTCCGAGAACCCCGGTCGGGGGCTCGAGGCCACCATCACGACCCCGAGCCTCTCACACCACGACCTTCCGATGCACCGCGCCCTCCCCTACGCCGAAGCGTGGGAGCGGTGGCCTGTCGTTAGTGTTCGGAGTGTGACCTTCTCCCGACGGATCCTCTCCGCCCTGGTACTCCTGGGCCTGACGGCCCTGACGATCCCTCTGATCCTCACCCGGTCGGCCTCGGCGGAGTCCTCGACCTCCTCTGTTCCCGAAACCGTGCCTCCCGAAACCGTGCCTCCCGAAACCGTGCCGCCCGAAACCGTGCCAGCCGAAACCGTGCCGCCCGCAGGCCTGCCGGTGGGCGGCGACGGTGGCCTCGGACACAGCATTCAGCTGCCCAACAGCGGACGCCCACCCGTTGATGCGGGTGACCGGGGCGGAGCCCTCCAGTTGACCCTCGTTTCCCTGATCGGAATCGGCCTCACGGTCGTGGCCGGACTCGCCTGGCGCGACATCGCCCGTTCCCGGGACCGGTCCCGGAAGGTACCGCCGAGGCTCCGGGACGACCAGGAGGACTGAGAGGTCCCCGGCCCCAGTCGGCCGGAGGACACTGCGGAGCCGGAAGGGCCGGGCAGCCCTACGGGTTCCCTCGCCATGCTCGACTCCCGAAAACTGCTCCTGGGCGCGTCAGCCTCCGTGTCCGCCGCCGGTCTCTGGGCCTGGCTGGCTCAGCGCACCCCCACCTCCACCCACCACTTCGCCCCCCTGGCCGTGGTGGCGTTGTTCGCCATCGTCGCCCGGCCCGCGGACCGGGATCCTTCCCCCACGCAGATCCTCATCACCTCCCTGGGAGGAGCTCTGATAGCGGCAGTCACCGCCGGGGCCCTGTGGGCCACGGGCAACCTCGACGGACCGACCCTGTGGCACAGTCGACCGGCGCTGCCCGAACTCCTGGGTATGGCGGCCCTGGCCGGGTTCGGTTCATTCGTCTGGCAACGGACCCTCAACCACGAGCCTTCGGGCCGTCCCTCCGGGGGGTGACCGCCGCCCACGACGGTCACCCCACCGGGTCACGAAAACCCGTCAGCCCCCGGCTCCCACGGCTTCGCCGAGGGTCAGGGACACATCCTGACGTTCCCCCCCACGGATGAACCCGACACTCACCTCTGCTCCGATCGTGGCACTTCGTACCGCAGCCACCAGATCATCGGCGGAACCCACCGGGAGCCCGTTGAACTCGACGATCACGTCGCCGGGCTCGAGGCCGGCCTGCTCGGCCGCCTCCCCGGGCGCCACGGCGACCACCACCGCTCCCTCGGTGGCGTCCACCCCGAACTGGCTCCGCTGTTCGGGGGTCAGGGTGGCGGCGTCCACGACACTGACACCGAGCAGTGGCCGGGAGGGAACCACTCCCTCGACCAGTGACTCGATTACCGGTCGGGCGTGGTTGATCTCGATGGCGAAACCGATCCCCTCGGCGTTGCCCGCGATGGCGGTGTTGATGCCAATCACCTCACCGGCGCTGTTCAGCAGGGGGCCACCCGAGTTGCCCGGGTTGATGGCGGCGTCGGTCTGGATGACATTGGTCAGCCTCGAGGTGTCGGTGGGAACCTCACGGTTGAGGGCCGACACGATGCCGACGGTGACGGTCGGACCTCCCCGCAGCGCGAGGGCGTTTCCTATGGCTACGACGGGGTCACCGACCTGGAGCAGATCGGAGTCCCCCAGTTCCACGGTGGGATAGCCCGACCCGTCGATGTTGAGCACCGCCAGGTCGCGAGTCGGGTCCGCGCCCAGCAACCGGGCCTCGTGCTGGGACCCGTCGTCGAGGATCACCTGGATCGAGGTGGCCCCGTTGACGACGTGGGCGTTGGTGACGATGTCACCCTCCTCGGAGATGATGAAGCCCGAACCGGCTCCGGCGCCGAAGCTGGTGGTGACCTCGATCTTGACCACCGCCGGTTCGACCTTGGCCACGATCGCCTTGATGTCCACCAGCTCGAAGGGAAGGGCGATCCGGGCCTCGGGTCCCGCCTGAGGCCCGGCCCCCGCCTGGGTCTGACCTCCGGAAGGTGGGGCCGGCTGCCCAGTGGCGTTGGCGGGAGTGGACACCGATTCGGAGGCCGGGGCCAGGGCAGTCCCCGAGGTCTCGTCGCCGGTGAAGGCGACGGTGACCGCCGCCGCCACCAGCGCCCCGACAATCGCCCCGAGGAACACTCCCTGGAGGAAGCGCCGCCACCCCAGACGCCGGCCGTGCTCGTCCACCCTGGGCTCGGAGTAGGGAACTCCGGCCCGTTCGGCCACGGTGCGAAACTCCGCCGCAGGGATGGTCTCCGTGGCCGGTCCGGCACCCGGTGGGAGTATCGTGCCACCGGTCTCCCAGGGACCGGGGGGATCGATCCCAGGGCCTTCGTTCACGTGAGGGTTGTCAACCGGTTGATCATTCACTCCATCGTCCTCTGTTGAGCCATCACCGGGGTCGGGCACGGCTGGTTCCTTGATCCGGGCCTGCACTGTGGATGTCCGCCCGGACTTCGGTCGACACGGGCTTCGGTTCCCGAGCCGCCGGCCAAGGACGTCAATTGTCGCGCTGCCCCCGTCGTTGCACAGCGCGCCCCCACCCGGAACACAGACCCGCGATTGCCGAGGCCCTCATCGACGCCGGCGTGCCGCCAACCCCGAGCGGGGGTCCCTCAGGCCACCGGGTTGGAGATGGTCACCCAGTCACGGGCCGCGAAGTAGGTGGCGAACTGGTCCGCTATGTGCTCCATGTCGGCGCCGGTCTTGGGTCGGCGCATCTCGTAGAGGTGGGGAAACTCGTTCCAGCCCACGGTGAGATCCCACAACCGAACCGCCGCCTCCCCGGTCGGCGCCGGGGTTATCACCGGTCCGAAGATGGCGGTGCCGTCCCCGAAGACGAGTGTCGGCACCCCGAAGCCACCCAGGTCCAGCACCCGACGATGATCGGCCATGACCTCGTCGTTGGTGGTCGGATCGGCGAGGGCCTCGTCCACCAGGGCGGGGTCGAACCCCAGCTCGGACATGATCTCCTCGGCCACCTCCTTGCGGTGGGGCTTGCGACCCTCCTCGTGCAGGGCCCGACCGGCCCGTTCGTACCAGGCGTCGAGAGCGGCATTGCCGTTGTCCTCCAGGCGTCTGAGGCGTGCCCCGATCCGCATCATCGACCATCCGTAGGACCACTCGCGCTCCCAGGGGTGCTTCTTGCCCTCGCGGCGGTTGATCTCCTCGAGGCTGAAGAACCGCCAGTTCACCCTGAGGCCGGTCAGCCGCCTGACCTCACGTATCCACTTCGACGTCTGGTACGCCCAGGGACACATCACGTCGAAATGAAAATCGACCGAGTCGACATTGGACATCGGATCCCCCTCTCACCCGCCAGGGTACGAGGTCACGCCGGGAATCGAAGACCCGGGAAGGGTCGGCCGCTCAGCGGCGGAGGCGGAGGATGACGACCGCCACCATGGCTATGCCGGCGTTGGCGGCGATCAGGAGCATCCAGGGGACCGAGCTCGAGTCCCGGGTGCCGAGACCGGCCAGTTCCGTGTCGGGATCGTCCCGGGGGGCGGCGTTGGCCATACCGGAGAGCTCCGGCGCGCTCGCCAGCAGCCCGGCCCCGTCGACGGATGAGGCGACCTGGTCCGTCCCCTCGGCGAGGGCGACCTCGGTACCGGCACCCGACTGCCCCGTTCCGGTGGCCGCGTCTGCGGGGACAGTGGATGTCGGCCCACCGGATACCGGTTCGGGAGTCGACGAACTCGGCGACTGCGAACCGACCGTGGTGGTCGTCACCGCACGGCTCGTGGGCACTTCACCCGTGGTGGGTGTCACCGTGCCCCCGGCGGTAACCGTGCCCTCGGTGGGAGGCGGGGTCGGCTCGTCGACCACGAGGATCAGCTCACCCGGCGCGGTGAACACGACACCGTCATCGGTGGTGCTCGTGGCGCTCGTGGTACTGGACGTGGTCGGCTCCTCCGCCGAGGCCCCGCCTGCTCCCACCACCGGGTTGTCGCGCGGCCCCAGGGCCACCGCCAGTCCCAGGATGATCAGGGCGGCGACGGCCAGGGTGAAGGCCTTCTCGTGCCTCAGATGAACGTCCATCACCTGAACCCATCGGCGGGCCGTGCGCGACCTTGAGAACCCCCGGTTCGAGGGTCGGCTCAGGAACCGAGGAACTCCATCGCACTGGAGGCCAGGATCTCCACCTGGCTGCGGAACAGGTCCAGATCGACGTCCTCGACATCACCCATGGCCCCGTGCATGTAGCGGTTCAGGACCCCCTCGACGATCGCCGCCAGACGCCAGTACGAGAACGCCCGGTAGTAGTCCACCTGTCCGACGTCACGCCCGGATAGTTCCGCATATCGGTCCAGCAGCTCCTGCCGGGACGGGAAGCCCCCGGCCAGGGTGGGGGAACTGGTGCCCGAAGGGAGTTCACCCGGAGACACCCAGTTGTTCATCAGATACCCGACGTCAGCCATGGCATCGCCGAGGGTGCACAGTTCCCAGTCCAGCACCGCCTTGACACGGCCACCGCCGGAGATCATGTTCCCCAGCCGGAAATCGCCGTGGACTATGGCCGTACCGACCTGCTCGGGAAGTCGCTCGGACAGCAGCCGGTGCGACTCGTCCATCTCCGGCAGCTCACGGGTCTTGGAGCTCTCCCACTGGCGGGCCCACCTCTTCAACTGCCTGGCGATGTACCCCTCCCTGCGGGCCAGGTCGCCCAGACCCACCTCGTCGGGGTCGACGCTGTGGAGCTGTGCCAGCACCTCGACCATGTGGAAGCCGATGGACCGCCGCTCGGCCTCGTCGATGGCGGCCGCCGTCTCCTCGTCGTGGAGAACCACACCGTCGACGAAGTCCATCACGTAGAACGGCGCCCCGTTCACACTGTCGTCGGTGCACAGACCCAGGGTGGTGGGCACCGGCACGTCGGAGAGTCCCACGGCGGAGACGATGCGGTGTTCCCTGGCCATGTCGTGGGCCGTGGCCAGAACGTGTCCCGTCGGCGGCCGCCTGAGAACCAGGGCCCGACCGCCGGCGTCCTCCACCCGGTAGGTCAGGTTCGAGTGACCCCCGGCTATGAGGGAGAACGACAGGGGTGGAGTCACCCCTTCGATGTTCGTGACCAACCAGTCGGTCACGGGACCGGGTTCGATCCCCAGGGGTGGCGTGGTCGATCCCTTCCCGGGATCTTCCGGGCCTCCTATGTCTTCGCCGCTCATTGGATGTCTCCCCTCGGACCACGGGAATCGTAGTTGCGACCGCCGCCGGACCCGCCATTCGAGCCCGGTCCGGGACACCGATGATCAGATCGCGACTCCTCTGGACCTCAGATCCTCCAGTACGGAGCGGTATCCCTCGAAGACGACCCCCTGGAATCCCAGGTTCAGGGCGGTGCGGACATTGCGTTCGGAATCATCGGTGAACCAGGTTCTCTCGGGAACGAGGCCGTGCCGATCGGCCAGGAGCAGGTAGATCTCGGGATCGGGCTTGGTGATTCCCTCGTGGCCCGACACGACCAGGCCGTCGAACCACCCGATCCAGTCGAAGGCCGCCTCCGCCCTGGGAAATGTCTCCGCCGACCAGTTGGTCAGGGCGAAGATGCGATGCCCGGCCCGACGCAGGCGGTCCAGCAGACCCACCATCGCGGTGTCGTCGGGGCCCATCATCTCCGACCATCGGTCCCGGTAGGCGGCGATGGCCTCGGCGTACTCGGGGTGGGCCCGCTGACGTTCCGCTATCGCCTCGTCCCAGTCGCGGCCGGCATCGAGATCCAGATTCCACTGCATGGGGAGGATCTCGGTGAAGAACCTCTGCCGTTCGTCCGGGTCGGGCAACAGCTCGCGGAACGGTCGTTCACGGTCCCAGGAGATGAGCACGTTGCCCAGATCGAACACGAAGGCTTCCGGAACCGGAGTGTCCCCCGCCCGTTCCGTCTCCTTTTCCGACTCCTCTTCCGATCGCGGCATTCGTGTCGCCGGTCGGCCGGCGGGGGCCTCGCTCACCGGGCGTAGTCGTAGAAGCCGCGGCCGGTCTTGCGTCCCAGCAGACCGGCGTCGCACATACGGCTGAGGAGAGGCGGGGGGGCGTAGAGCTGCTCCTTGAACTCCTCGTACAGGGATTCCGCCACGGCCATGGTGGTGTCGAGACCGATCAGGTCGGCGAGTCGCAGCGGGCCCATGGGGTGGTTGCAACCCAGGGTCATCCCCGCATCGATGTCCTCGGCGCTGGCGAACCCGGACTCCAGCATGCGGATGGCCGAGAGGATGTAGGGGATCAACAGGGCGTTCACCACGAACCCGGCCCGATCCTGGGAGTGGACGACCCTCTTGCCGAGGCGGCCGGCGGCGAAGTCGGCGGCCCGGGCCGATGTCTTGTCCGAGGTGAGCAGGGACGGCACCAGCTCCACCAGCTGCATCACCGGAACCGGGTTGAAGAAGTGGATTCCGATCACGTACTCGGCCCGCTCGGTGGCCATGGCCAGCTTCATGATGGGAATAGAGGAGGTGTTGGACGCCAGTATCGCCTCGGGCGAGGCGACGATGCCGTCCAACTCGGAGAACACGGAGACCTTCGCCTCCTCGTTCTCCACGATGGCCTCTATGACCAGGTCGCGGTCGGCCATGCGCCCGAGGTGGGTGTCGAAGGAGAGATTCGCCATGGCCTCGGCCCGCTCCGATTCGAGCAGCTTCTCCGCCCTCACCCCCCGGTCCAGGGACTTCTCGATCCTGGCCGCCCCGGCGGCCACGGCCTCCTCGGTGGTGTCGACCGCCACCACATCGAGCCCGGCCCGGGCACAGACCTCGGCGATACCCGAACCCATGAGTCCGCAGCCGACAACTCCAACCTTCGTGATCGTCATGCCAGGAACGGTACCCAGCCCTGAGGTAGTCCGCGGACCACAGCTCGTCGAACCGCGGCCGGGGGCACTCACCGGCATCACCGTGGCCGCGGCCGCGAGCCCCGGTACAGGGTGCCCCCCTGGGGTACTCAGTCCGCCGCCCGGGCCTCCTCGATGGCCCGGTCCACCGCCTCCACCATCTCCTCAGCGGTGGATCCCGGGGTAAGGATCGCCGCCACCCCGGCCCCGTACATCTCCTCGAAGTCGTGCTCGGGGATGATCCCTCCCAGGATCACGGGAATGTCGAGCCCCTGTTCACGCAACTCGGCCGTCACCAGGGGGACGAGAGCCTGGTGAGCACCGCTCAGCATCGAGAGCCCGATGGCGTCCACGTCCTCGTCGATGGCCGCGGCCACCACTGTCTGCGGGGTCTGGAACAGCCCGGTGTAGATCACCTCGAAGCCGGCATCACGCAGGGTCCGGGCCACGACCTTGACCCCGCGGTCGTGACCGTCGAGACCCAGCTTGGCGACCAGCACCCTCTTGTTGTCCATCGGTTCCTCCACTAGTCCGACCGGATGGGACCCGGGCCGACGCGAACGGGACGGGGTTCGACCCCCACCGCCTCGCAGTACAGACGTCGCCATCCCTCCACTCCGACCCCGAGAGCGTCGGAAGCCGCCTCGGCCTCGGCCTCACGGGCGTCGGCATCGGGCCGGTCCAGGGCCCGGTAGGCGATGGCCCGGGCTATCCGGACCAGTGTCTGGCTGAGGCGGGAGTCGGTGGAATCGACTGCGGCCAGGGCTGCGTCGAAGGCGGTGATCGCCTGTTCCTCGTCTCCGTTGCGGGTATGGGACAGCGCGATGACCAGCAACGCGGTACGACGATCCAGATAGGTGGCACGTCCGGTGTCGAGAGTTCCCGTGGCCCGGGCCATGGCGGCCGCGGTGTCTCCCTCGAGCAGTTCCACCATCGCCGACACGGTCTGGAAGTAGGGTCCCTTCTTCTCGGGACCTCCCTCCTCGATGGCCGCGAGAACGGCCCGGGCGTCAGCGACACGACCGAGTTGGAGATAGGCCATCGAGCGGGTGACCCAACGGTCCATGCTCCCGAGGATCCTCATGTCCAGGTCCGGTTCGCGGTCGGCCTGGCTGCGGTCGAGCATGGCCAGGGAGGTCTCGGGATCGCCCGACTGAACCGCTGTCGCCCCGGCGACCATGTGGGAGAAGGCCTTCAGAGGTTCACCCGGTATCTCGGTCGCCGCCTCCATGCACTCCGTCAGCAGGCGTCGACTCTCCGACATGCGACCAACGGCGGCCTTGGCCCGGGCCAGGGTTCCCAGTGACTGGACCTCACCGTACTTCTGGCCGGTGTCCCGGAATATCTGAAGGGCCTGTTCCGCCAGGTCCACCGCCTCCTGGCAACGCCCCGACCAGAGGGTGATCGACGCCAGGAGCAGGTTCATCATGGCCTCACCGAATCGGTCGCCGCGTTTTCGGGCCTCGGTGAGCACGAGTTGGGCGATGGACTCCGCCTCCTCGCTGTCACCGAGGTGGAAACGCACGAACGCCGCCAGACCCAGGGCCCAGCCCAGGCCCCCGGCGTCACTGTTGCGGGCGAACAACTGGACGGCCCGATCGAGCCGGGCCTCGGCGTCGGCGATGTGACCCAGCTCGAAGGAGAGCCAGGCCAGGTTCTGCTGGCACCAGGCCTCACCCGAGCTGTCCTCGAGCTCGACGAATATGTCGAGGGCCTTCTCGAAGTCCGCCTCGGCGGCCTCTCTGTCGCCCATTCCCATGGCGGCCATGCCCCTAAGCCGCAGAGCCTCCGCCAGGCCACCCCACTGCCCGAGTTCGCGCCAGCGGTCGATCGCCCGGGTCAGCACGTCGAGGGCCCGGATGTGGTCGGATTCGGCCGTGGCTATGTCGCCCAGCAGGTTCAGCGAGTGGGCCTCCGACACGGCGTCGCCGACCCTCAGGGCCTCGGCCAGGGCCTCCCGGGCGTCGTAGAGGGCACCGGCCAGTTCCCTGAGACCCAGCCGGGCCCGGGCCCGCCCCAGATGGGCGGCTATCCGGCGGGGATCATCCTCGGCGAGGAGTTCCAACCTCTGGGCATGGAACCTCCCGGCCGCGTAGTTGGAATGGCTTCTCTCCGCCCAGTCCGCCGCCGTCTCCAGCCACTGCAGGGCCGTGTCCACCAGCTCGGTTCCCGCCCCCGGAGAACC